>JBEICB010000297.1:0-5036 GCA_040373655.1 Pirellula sp.
CAACCTGGACGAGATCCGTAAGTACAACCCGCAACGCTTCGAAATGGAGCAGTTGACGGCAATTGTGTATGAGGATCCCGAGGATGTTGTGTGCGTTGGCTACAAAGATGTCGGCCACGATGAATTCTGGGTGCGAGGGCACATGCCCGGAATGCCGCTCATGCCCGGCGTTGTTATGCTCGAAGCGGTAGCACAAGCTTGTTGTTACTGTGCACACAAATTTAAGTTGCTCGGCGATTCGATTGTGGGGTTCGGCGGATTAGAAGAAGTCCGTTTCCGAGAACCAGTCCTTCCCGGGGATCGTTTAGTGGTGATGTGCAAGTTGCTGAAATTGCGGAAGCCACACCTTCTTGTCTGCGAATTCCAGGGCGTTGTCGGTAACCGCATTGTTGTCGAAGGACAATTGAAAGGGATACCAATCCCAACGGACGCCTTGAAACAAGGATTACTGCGTTGATCGTTCGCCTTGACCGCGACGGTCTAAGGGGTGAATGATGAGACGACATGCCTGGTTGTTCGGATTCTGCGAACATCACCTATCGATGTTGATGTTCTATGGTGTTCTCGCTTTGGGAACGCTCTTTCAAGTGGCGCCGGTCACTGCTCAAGTGACCGTACCTGGGCATTCAGCCTACATCGTCCCGAATCCTTGGGGGGCACGCGTGCGTGAAGACCGTGGTGTTCAATGGGATTCGTCAGCGCAGAGCATTCAATGGACCGGCCTGTTTCGTCATAGTGGCGAGGTTCATGTCGTAGTGCATGCCGTCTGTTCGGAAGACCAAGCAAAGAGATTGGAAGTGAAGGTCGCTGATTCGCGTTTGGTCGTAAAGTCGCAGCAACTGATCGAAGGTGATGCATCTCTAGAAGGGGCGCGGAGGTTGGATTTTGGAGCAGTCGACCTACAGTTCACCGACCCAAAGTACATAGCGTTTCTATTGCAGGCCCAAGCATCCGATTTGAAAGATGCGCCTGTGGTGTCGAAAGAATCCCCCATCCGCGTGATTCAATTGCAACTAGACGGTACGGCAACCAAGGACGTTCATTTCAATCTCAAAGAACGCCGGAACGCTGCATCTGTTCACTTGAACTACCTAGTTGATCGTGAAGCAAAAATTGATGCGTTCTACACCGAGGTGCAAGGAGTCGAAGAACCGGTCGGCACTTTCTACATGGCTTGTGGATGGCATCGAGGTTACTTCGGAATGCAGGTGAACTCCGAGAAAGAACGACGTATCATTTTCAGTGTCTGGGATAGCGGAAACGAAGACAAAGACCGTGATAAGGTAGCTGATGAAAATCGTGTACGTCTTGTCGGGAAGGGAGAAGGTGTCTTTAGTGGAGATTTTGGCAATGAAGGTACCGGTGGCCATAGCCACTTAAAGTACCCTTGGAAAACCGGATCCACTCAACGATTCTTGGTAACCGCACAAGCTACCGGTTCGACACATACGACGTTTTCCGGCTATTGGTTCCACCCTGAGAAAATGGATTGGATGTTGATCTCGGCTTGGAATGCGCCGAAAGAAAACGGATACCTTCGAGGTCTACACAGCTTTAGCGAGAACTTCCTCGGTGAGAATGGACACCTTCCTCGTAAAGCCTTGTATGGAAACTCTTGGTACCGGTCGCACGATGGAAAATGGCGAGAAATCAGAACAGCCAAATTCAGCCACGATCAGACTGGCAAAGGGGACCGATTGGATCGCACAATGGGGATCGAAAACAATCGATTCTTTCTTCAGCACGGCGGATTTCTCGAGGGCTATACGGACTATGGAGTGCCATTTACCCGCGAGCCGGGTATTGAACCGCCAACCGATATCGAAGCACTTCTACCAAAGCAAAGCTCAAATGAGTAAGTGACTTGTTGTCTGAATGCTTTACTTTGATTTAGTATCGACTGGACGCACAATAAAATTGTCGACTTGATCACTGGGGCTGGACTTGAAAGAACATCTCATGGATCGAGTCACCAATTGCATTGAGTTTGCATTGGAAGTGATCGATGAATTCGTGAAGTCCCTCCTTCATTACTTCGTCGATATCCAAGAATTCAAACTCAGCTCGCAAGCGACCGAGGAGTTGTTCTGGGCGATTATGGAAGTTCCCTTGGTTACCTCCCGTGATCTGTAATAGAGAACGTTCCGCAAGGGAGATACAGAATCGAACCGCGCGAGGAAAGTCACGGTCTAACAAAAGAAAAGCAGCGACAAGACGCGGTGACAAGACACCAAATCTGCGTCGATACATTTCCAACGCGCTGGCGCTTTTGAGCAACATGCCCCACTGGCTGATGTCGAGTGACGTGCCGACATCGTGAGCGCTGGGAAGCAACAAAAAGTACTTCACGTCAAGGATTCGAGAGGTTTTGTCCGCGCGTTCTAGCATGGCACCCAGACGGCCGAAATTCCAAGCTTCTCCGTGTGACATCGTGCCGGATACAACCCCTTCGATCAAATAGCCGAACTGTCGAACACGAGTGAAAAAGTCGAAAGGAGAATCAATAGCGCGTGAGTCATTGCGACTGTCTCTGACAAACAAATAGAATTTGTTGAGCTCCTCCCACATCTGAGAACTGAGCATCTCACGACTTTGTCTCGCGTTTTCTCGGGCATACTGCAAGCACGATAAGATCGAGTTTGGGTTCGATTCGTCAAAAGTCAAAAAACGGATGACGTTCTCTTGGGTGACGCAAGGATAGAGTTCTTCGAAGCACGCTTGATCCCCCGTAGTGTAGATAAGGGCTTCCCACTGGTGTTCAAGGTGATCACCGAGTCCCAAGGTTAGGTTAAGCGTTACGTCAATAAAACGAGCAACGTTTTCAGCTCGTTCGGTATATCGCCGCATCCAAAAAATCGAATCTGCTACACGAGATAACATGTCTCGCCCTGTCTGTTGTTTGTCTCAATTGTCTCAAATGGGATTAGGCCCGATAGCAACCGCCCAAGTTGCATCGATCGTCAATTTTCAGTTCTTTAGCGGGACGAGTCCTCGCGAAGAACCCATGTGTCCTTGCTCCCTCCACCCTGGGAGGAATTCACAACCAGCGAACCCTTGACCAGTGCAACGCGCGTTAATCCACCAGGGACGATGTAAATGTCCTCTCCGTAGAGAATGTAAGGTCGCAGATCAACGTGCCGTCCTTCTAAGACATCACCGCATAAGGTTGGGACCGTGGAGAGAGCTAACATCGGTTGAGCAACATAGTTTCTTGGGTTCGATGCAATCAGTTCGCGATAAGTTGCTAACTGCTCTTTCGTCGCACGCGGTCCGAGCAGGATTCCATATCCTCCAGACTCGTTCGCAGGCTTGATCACCAATTCATCGATATGCTCAATCACGTATTTACGCTCTTCTGGATCGGCACACATGTATGTCGGTACGTTTGGCAAGATGATCTCTTCTCCGAGGTAGTACCGGATCATCTTGGGCACATAGGCATACACCGCTTTGTCATCGGCAACGCCTGTTCCCGGGGCGTTGACCAATGCAACTCTGCCGTTGCGGTAGACTTCCATCAACCCGCGAACGCCCAAATGGGAGTCAGGGCGAAGTACTTCCGGGTCAAGAAAGTCGTCATCGATGCGGCGATAGATTACATCTACACGTTTAAGGCCTCGTGTTGTTCGCATGCATACATAACCATCGTGGACGACCAAGTCCGGGCCTTGAACGAGTTCCACACCCATCTGTTGCGCGAGAAAGCAGTGTTCGAAGTAAGCCGAGTTGTAGATGCCCGGTGTTAATACAACCACGGTCGGATCCCGGACCGTCGGAGGGGCAACGTACTGCAGCATTTTCAGTAGTTGCTCCGGATAAGATTCAACCGGAAGAATGCTGCGTCCCTCGAAGAGCTGCGGAAACGTTCGCTTCATCACCTCTCGATTTTCAATCACATACGAAACACCCGATGGGCACCGTAGGTTGTCTTCGAGTACGTAGATTTGTCCATCGCCTCCACGAACTAAGTCCGTCCCGGTGATATGGCACCAGATCCCTCGCGAAGGATTCATGCCGTGAAGTTGTTTGAGATAGCCTTTGCTTGTGGAGATCATCTCTACTGGCATCACACCATCGCGAACAATCTTCTGTTCGTGATACATGTCGTCGATGAACATATTAAGCGCACGGATCCGTTGCTTAAGCCCAGCTTCCACCATGCGCCATTCTTTCTCTTGGATCACGCGAGGGATCAAGTCAAACGGCCAGATCTTCTCCGTGCCCGAGGCGTGTCCATAGACATTGAATGTGATCCCCATGTTAAGCAATTCGTGATCGGCTGCCCGTTGTCGCTTCTGCAACTCTCCAAGAGGCAAGCCTCGCAATCGATCTGCGAGAAACTCAAGTCCTGGGCGCGGAATACCGTCGACGCGAAACATCTCGTCGAAAAAGCCCTGGCAGTCGTATTTGCCGATCAGATCGGAACCGTAGCGGTTGCCAGTGCCTGGGAGCGATCCTCCCTGAGTTTGCTGGGCTTGCATCGGTGTTGGCTCTTGGCTCATCGCTTCCTCTTCCTGATTGGTTTCGTATTCCACTGTGTTGTGCGTGCACTACAGTTCTCTCGGTTTTTCCCTCGGAAAAATGATCGTTACGGAATGACATGCTCGTTCATGGTGCCCAAAAACTGTGCTCGAATCCCAATCTATGCCTGTCGAGAAGGCAATGGGCAAGAATCCGTTTTGATAATACAGCTTTAAAGGTCCTATGACTGGCGTGGACAGCCTCGAAAAGCTCGCTGAATCCAATAAATCGGAGCTAGTCGCCCCGCCCTAGCGGGGCTTCTCCGACTGAAAACCGGAATCAAATTCCTGTACTAGCGAATAGCAAATTACGAGCCAGCGCACTAGGGCGCACTGTCGCACTTCTTTCGCTCAGTTATCCCCCCCACCGCAAAACGGTCTAACCAAAAGGCGCCAAGAAAACCACATAAGCCTCAAGCATTTCCTGTAGCCACCGCTCGCCAGACGGTGGACTTCCCGTAGCCACCGCTCGCCAGACGGTGGACAGGCACATTAGCTGCGGTGTGTTTGCAGCGA
>JBEICB010000199.1:0-8738 GCA_040373655.1 Pirellula sp.
ATAGTGATAGACAAGAACCATTAGACATGCAACGATCCGCATGTAGTCGAGAGCTGCCAACCGAACACGCTCACGCTTTTTCGCCACAGTAGTAGGCTCGGTGACTGGCTCCGTGATAGGCTCGATAGTTCTATTTTGCATTTTTGTTCAACCGCATCATTCGCTCAAGCGTCATCAATCCTAAAATTAAGGGTTATATGTACTCGATTCTGCGTCTTCGAGATCTCTTATCTTGCGGATGCAAAATCAGGCGTGCTAATTCAAAACCCATCGCGATTTTACCATCATCCTCAGAAAAAGTGCAACGAATATTTCGTCTTGCCTCTCTAAATTTGGATCTTCGACTAGATCGATTTTCTTGCCAAAAGGGGAAGCTCATACAGAATGCTCATTCGTTGCGATCCTCCTACGAGTGGATTACAGTGATGGTCGCTTGAGAAACAAAACCATCGAAACGAACGTAGGAGAGATTGAAAGAGATGATCAAAGATGCCACCTGAGCACCAGGCTATGTTGGCAATCAAAACCTGGGTAGGTTGGGATACGGAAGAGTTCGAACTCGGGGGATATGATGACCATGGCAACCGGTATGCCTTTGGAATCGTCGGCTTACACGATGGCTCGGGCAACGATTTGTTCCTGCAATTCAACCAAGTTTATTGCAGTGATTTGCTAGACAATTCCATTTGTATCGCCGCCGCAGTCTACGCACTGAGATTCAACGTTTGTAGCGGATGGTTTCCTTTTGTGTTGAACAATACCAATTTCTTTCCACTCATGTCTTCAAGCTTGGACTATCTCCATCTTCGCAACTTTACGAGTTCTCACGCCGCCCAAACATATTGCACATTGTTCCCTGAGTGCGGAGGCTATTCGTGGGAAAAAGTGCGTACCCTTGGTGTTCCATACTCCGTTGTTTCGCAACGACATACCCTGATTTGGAGAAATCGTGACCTACTCACCTTGAAAGAATGGCCGTGGGAGCAGGTGCAAAGAATCATCTCCGAAAACAAATCCACCAGGGAGTAGTGAGAGACGATGGACCAGGGTGCTGCTGGGGTTTTTACAGCGACGTATATTCATCGCCCCATACTTCTCGAACAGCGTCAAAGAACTCCCGCGAATTGTTACTGAGTACAAAATTCCATCCTAGCTTGATGATCTTTCCATTCCGAGTATCGCAAAGAACCGGATACAAATCTGAACCATCCGAGCTATGCCACCAACGTGTCGGCTCCACGTAGAACTTCACCACATCCTTGCGTTCGATTACGATCGGATGCATTGGCTTGGATGAGTCCGAGAAAACAATCTTCTCGGGAAAAACCTCTGTAAGATAAACCACGGGGTAAATGAGCCCATAAATATAGATCAGTAACCCAAGCCACATAAAAACGGTTATTGGAAGAACAATCCAAGTCGTACTTTCAGCAATCGTCCCTACGACTGGAACTAGTTTCAATAATGCAAGTGCAACATAAGTAATCAATGCAGTCAATGTTACCAGCACGGGCAAGATGATGAGTGCGGAGTCTCGGGAAGTGCGTTTCGCTGCTATCATTTCTGTCTACCCGATAAACACTTCTTGAAGTCCGCTCGATTCAATCGTTTAGCCTCAAGCGATTTTAGCAGAACGACGGACGTTGATAGGAAGATATCCACCGTCTGGCGAACGATGGCGATGGGGGGCAGTAGCTAAGCTTATTGGTGGCGACGAACCCAAACGCCCCGGGAGGAAGCGAGGTTAGGTTTCAGCTACAAGATCTCGAAAGCACATCCCCTTCCAAAACTTCGTTTATGCCGGCGGGACCTCTCGACACACTTTCGCGTGAAGAGATCTTGGATTTACTCGCTTACCCATTGCAACAGTAGCACACTGCAAAACCAGCTTGTCAGCGCAATCACTTCAACATCACCGCCCACGGTCTGCATAAAGCGATTGACCTCCACGATTCAGAACTATTGATCCCATTTGTTCCATGCAGGTCTTTATGGTGACGTATCGCTATTGTCGCGAAGCCAATGCATACAATGGTCTGCGACTTTTGACGACAATAGCATCGAATTATGAGTATGCTGCACGATGCGATATTCTTCGACTCGATAGCTCTTCGTACAACGGATCGGTACCGTCAGATCGAATCGCCCAGCGATCACAAGTTTACGGCATTCCGGAATGGATGGAAGCTGAAAGTCCTCGCGAGATAGGAGCGATCGTTGATCAAGCAATGGGCCGAACGGATATCGGAGAAACGAAGGTATAAACGCAGTGATTGGAATCGATGAAAATGGTGGCGCAAGAAAGACAATGGGACCTCGCCAATCGACCTGAGCCACGGCCAGAACCGTCGCAACGCAACCAAGACTATGTGCCACGATCCCTTCGGGTTTGCTAATCACAAGATCTTCGGCGATCCCCTCGACAATAGTGTGAAGAGGCAAGCCAAGGCTGGGGTATCGAAACAAAGACGCCGACAAGCCTCTCCGCTTCAGGTTATTCAGGAGCGGCCGAAAGACGACGGAGGCGACCCCGAAACCATGTATGACCCGGACACGCTGCGATATGCTGTCGATGACATTCCTCAAAACGTACTCCACATCTCTTTATCGTCAGTGTTGTCCTGTATGAATTCCGAGCTTTAGTGATCTGTGGACAAACTACTTCTTGGCGACTTCTGGCGATTGGACCACAAAAGTGATTGGTTCGCTCGCAAGCGAAACCAAAGTATTCTTCAATTCAGAACCATCTGATTTCTTTGTGAAAGGAACCTGACCTTGCCCCAACAAGGCTAATGTATAGTCACCGGGACGAGTCCCCTCTTGGACTTCGATCGTCAGTGTAATTTCGTCCACTCCTTGTGGAATCTGCGACGTGTTGACTTTGAAATTACCTGGCCATGAAATAGGAAGGATATTCAGTGGCTCTTTGCATGAATCCCATAGTCTTTCGAGTTTCAGTTTTACATCCACTTTTTGTCCAGCAATGACGGGGACACGCGGTTCGGCGAAGCGTAAGGCAAACGGAGCCTTTTCACGGAGAGCAATCCAGTGTCCTCGCATAGGCTGGCTGGTTCCATCTCCTTGGTTCCATACCCTGGAATACGGGCGAACTTCTCTTACAAATGGGACACCGTCTCGAATTCCGGTTGCGAGCAAACGTATGGGCGCGACAGACTCAGGAGCATTCTGGTCAGCCCATAAGACAAAGGTCCCGCTGTTTCCTAATCCTAAAGTTGTTGCTTGCGCGTGGACACCCGCAGGCAAGTCTTCTGCCGTAATCACAATTGGGCCGTTGTATCCGCCCGTTTGGTGGATAATCACATCAAAGTAGGCAGAGCCACCGCGCCAGAGCGTAGTCCCACCTGGTCCTGGATTCTGCGAATGGATAGTTGCTACGAAAAAATCAGGCTGACTTGGACGCACTACCAGCACATACTGATACCTTGGCCCGCCGCGTTGATAACGATCTTGGACAAGTACTTTGTATTTCTTGCCTTGCGTCAAGTTCACTGCGCCAGAGGGATCCCGAAGGTGTCCATCGAATGCATTGATGCGATGACCAAAGTCATCCAATTCGATTACGCGATTTCCCTGCTCATCAATAATGACGAAATACGGATCGGCTTGTCCGGCAATGCGCTCGCAATAAACATCCACGCTGTGGCTTCCATTTTCCACCGCAGTAAACTCGTACCAATCGGCATCTCTTGGAACATCGAATCGTCCACTTACCGCAAATGGTGAGGTTAGTTGCTGTGGGTTATCTTTTTCGTTGCTTTCGAGCTCTTCAGTCACAGGTAGATCGATCGACATGATGTTGACCGCATTCACAGAGGGCGTTCCATCGAACTCGGGACGGATTTGCCAACCATTTACGGTACAAGTCGAAGCAGTTGGAGCGACGGAATGCTGCGTGGGATGCTCGAGGAACCGGAATGCACCTTGCTGCAGGAGATTTGCTGGTGGGTTTGAAGCATACACTCCCTCAAATAGCTTCCGATCTTGGAGAACCTTCGATGTCTCCTTCGCAGAGCCCCCAAGACTTCGCCCGAGGACTTTGAAGTTCGCAACTTGACCTTCTTGGACAACTCTAGGAAACACATTTTCGACGTGCGGTCTGGTCGTGACCATGAGCCGATAAGGAAGTCCACCACGGTAGGAGAGATCATTGAGAACGATCCAATAATCGCCTGTGGAGCTAGGCTCAAAATCGATCATGGGATCTCGGCCAAAATAGTCACTGCTTGAAGCAAGTTGTTTGCCTTGGGAATCCACAACCGTAAGGATCGCATCAAGCATGGAGTCGAGGCGTCCTGCGGAGCAATCGATCGTTACGCGAACTCCGCGTTCTAATTGGATTTTGAAGACATCCACTTCATTATTGTCGCTCGTACCAAACACAACGTCGTTCACGCGTATCGTCTGTGCGGCAGACAATACGTTGTTCGGTTCTACTTCAGCGACATCCGCCATCGCTCGATGAACAGCGAACAAGCGGGGATTACTAATTCCATATTTCCCGACCACGCGACAATCGTAAGTTCCTTCCGCGACATCGTTGGCTACGGAGACGAGGAAAAATCGCTCTTTACCTTCGACAGATGTGGCAGATATGCCGGGGTGATCGAAAAGTAGCGACGCTCCCTCAAGGTCACCACCTTGAATTTCCAACTCCGTTTTTCCACCGACAGATACTCCGAGAGGAGCAATCCGATCGAGTCTTGGGGATGGTAATTGCGCCCATAACGAAGTTGGCACGCATAAAACGAAAAAACATGCCCACAGTTTAGCTTGCATGGAATCAGACCAGTTCCTCGATCGGTTGCCCTTCGTTGAGGATCGGCAAGGGTCGATTCGCAGGATCGTAGAACACATGTTTATGATCGATACCCAAACAGTGGTACATCGTGCTTAGGACACAACCAACGGAATAGGGTTTACTCGTCGGATATTCGGCATATGCGTTGGTTTCGCCGATCGCTTGTCCCATTTTCAATCCGCCACCGGCGTAGAGGATGGACATTGCGCCTGGCCAATGGTCACGGCCAGCACCACCATTGACTTTGGGGGTACGACCGAATTCACCAAAGGACACAACAAGCACATCTTCCGACAACCCTCTATCGTGGAGATCTTGAACCAAGGCGGCAACGGCTTGATCGTACTTAGGAAGCAAGTTGTCTTTCAATTGCTTGAAGTTATCTCCGTGAGTGTCCCAGCCTCCGCCGGCTTGAATCGTCACGAAAGTGACACCTGCTTCGACAAGTCGTCTGGCGAGCAAACAGCTTTGCCCCAGGTCGTTGCGTCCGTACGAATCTCGGAGGCTTGCGGGTTCCTTTTGGATTGAGAATGCGAGTTGGGCTTTGTCATTGGTTACCATTTCGATCGCATCGCGGTAGAACTTGTCCAAACCGATCAAGTCTCCTTTGTTGTCGATATCACGACGTAGATGATCTAGCTCTTCTAGCAGAACGCGGCGCCGGTCGAGTCTTGCGACCGGGACTTGGCCGGGGAGTTTTAGATTTCGGACAGCAAAAGAGTCTTGATTGGGATCGCTATCTGGCGCGAAGGGATTGAACGAAGCACCCAAGTAAGCAGCTTTGCCGAGGGGCAATAGCCGAGGCAGATTCACGTAGGCGGGAAGTCCTGGCTCATTTGGGCCCTTCATTTTTGCAACGACGCTACCGCATGACGGGTAGATGTTGTCGTTGACTTCAATGGTCGGTTGGTATCCGGTTAACATCCATTGGCTTCCCATTCCGTGTCCTGCATTGGTATGAAATGCAGATCGGACAATGGCAAGCTTGTCCATAATTCGTGCTTGGTACGGGAGATGCTCGCTGATCTGGATCCCGGTGACGTTCGTTTGAATTGGACGGAATTCACCGCGAATCTCTGCGGGAGCTTGTGGTTTCAGATCGTACATATCAATGTGGCTTGGACCACCGGCAAGCCAAACAAGAATCACAGACTTTTTCCGCTTTGGTTTACCGGCATCCTGCGCTGTTGCTTGCAATCGCAAAACATCAGCCAGAGAGAGGCTTGCAAGACCAGCCACAGCGAGACTTCCGACTCGCAAGAAGGTGCGGCGATTTCCGGATGCTGCCTGACCGTGTCGCACTAGACGTAGATTCGGGTCACCGTTACCGGTATTCATTCCGTGGATTTCGAGCATCGTAAGCCACCTTTAATGGTTGAACATGAACTCGCGGGAGTTCAGAAGGGTCCAAAGCAGATCCTGAAACGCCTCGGGTTTGTTTTCGACCGCATCGATAAAATACTTCGTTTTGGCCTTCTCATCGTTGTTGGGGAATCGGCTCAGTGTCCCCAGGTACAATTCATCGACAATTTCATCAGCAGTTTTTTGATCTTTTAGGAATTGAGCGATGATTCCTTGTCCATCTGCAATTTTGTTCTCGATTTCGTCACTGTTGGCCATGATGAGAACTTGGGCGAGTGTTGCACCACTGGAACGTTCGCATTCGCACCCTGTAACGCGGCGTGGTCGGTCGAAGGTATCGAGGAAATGGGAACCGAAATTTTCGTGGGGTAGATCTACAGCGCGAGCGGAGCTTGCGACTCCATTGAATTTTGTTTTGGTACCTGTCGCTTGATCTACGGAATCCAAAAAGACTTCTGCGATCATCCGTCGACCATAGTAACGGGCGAAATTCTGTCTGTCTTTCTTGTTCCCCTCCGTCGGTTCGCTGCCAAGTTGGTACACAGAGCTGTTGAGCATCAATCGACACATGTGTTTCATATCAAATCGATGATCGATGAAGTCTTGTGTCAAAGCATCTAACAATTGAGGATTGGAAGCTGGATTAGTTGCCCGCATGTCATCGACTTCGTGGACGAGTCCACGGCCGAAGAAATGGCCCCAAAGGCGATTCACCAGGGCCCTCGCAAAGAACGGGTTATCCGGACGAGCCATCCAATCCACTAGGCCATGCCGTGGATCTTCTTCGGCGGAGAACACTGCGGCCTCTCCGTTTAAGAACTTCGGCTCAGGAACTTTTCCAGTTCGAGGATTCTTTTCCCCGGTAGTGGCAGTTGCGGATGAGAAATATGGGGGAGGTTGCCCAAAACTTTTTCGCCCTAGCCGAGTGAAGAATCCAGCTAGACCGTAATAGTCGTCTTGGCTCCATCGTTCGTACGGATGGTGGTGGCATCGCGCGCACTGCAATCGTTGGCCTAGGAATACTTGTGCGGTATCTGCGGTAACTTGATGCAATTGGTCATCACGACTCTGCCAATACCAATTGATTGCTGGAGCATCCTGCCATTCGCCACTCGCCGCAATAATTCCGCGCACGAACTCGTCGTACGAGAGATTACGTGCAAGCATATCTTTTAGCCAGTTATGAAATGCATAGGAGGCTTGATCCGCACCAGCTAGGTTTGAATTTCGAAGAATCGAACCCCATCGCAAAGCGAAAAAACTTGCATACTCGGGGGAGTCTAATAATCGGTCAATCCATATAGCACGTTTATCCGGATTGGTGTCTTCGAGAAAATCTCGCACTTCTTTGCTTGTCGGTAAACGACCGTTGGCATCGAGTGTCACACGTCTGAGAAAGGTAGCATCGTCGCACACTGGGGTTGGTGTGAGCCCAAGCTTCTTCCACTTTTCGACCGTGAGGGTATCGATGTAGTTCTTGGGCGAGAAGTTAGGGATTTCGGCAAGTGGCGTACCATGGGGAAGAGTCGCGGTGAAGACAGCAACCTGCCCCATGTAGCGAGCCATGATGGTCGCTTCGCCGGATTCCGTTCCTGCCGTAACAACTCCTTCTTCGCTGACATTCGCCACGACATCAATGTTGCTTGCAAAAGCGGATTGCTTTGTCACATCGCGTTCATTTTGATCGCTGTAGGATGCGATGACGCGAAGATTGACCATTTCGCCGCTTTGCATTGACATGTCCTTCGGTTCGACGCGAATTGCAGTCAATCTTGGGGCGGTGGGTGAGGCGGCAGGAGCACCTTCGGAAATCCATTGCTTGAGAATTTGGTACGCTTCACTTGTTGGTTCGAATCGAGCGCCACCGCCGTGAGGCATAGCACCGATCGATTTTTGAAGCAGTAGGCTTTGATCGGGAGTCGCTAGGTTAATCCGTCTCCCTCGAGCGTTTTCTACGATTTCATCGTAATCGGCTTTGGAATCGAACCCGAAGAGGGAGAGCTTAAAGCCGTTTTGGCCGATTGCTTTTCCGTGACAACCGCCAGAGTTGCAACCGTAGCGTGTCAGCAATGGCTGAATTTCGTTTTCAAAGTCCGTGGCTGAGGAAAACGAAAGACTCCACGCGTAGATTGCAAAGGTTAGAACACCCAAGATGATAGGACGACGAGGAGGAAACATACGTCGGATCTCGGTAAAAAACGAATCAGAAAGCTTGGGCGCTGGGAGCGATCGGATCGGGGCGGGCGAAGAATACCACGAACACGGCGGGACCTTAGATTATAGCCGGGCAAAATCGAGGAAGGGTGCTTCGTCGGGAGATTCCAAGTATGTTTTCCTGGGCAAAACGATTGGCGAAGAGAATTTTCTCCGGTTCGTAGCCACCCGCTGCCAAGCGGTGGATGTTGCCAGGAAGATCTCCACCGTCTGGCGAACGGTGGCTACGGCGAGCAGTGGGTACGGCATACGGTGGTTACGGAAGAACGGTGAACGCTGAAGGTAGCCACCCGCTGCCAAGCGCTGTATGTTGAGAGGAAGTTATCCAACGACTGTCTAAAGG
>JBEICB010000244.1:0-6588 GCA_040373655.1 Pirellula sp.
GCAAAGAGGACAGACAAATCCTTGACCCGTAGCCACCGCTCGCCAGACGGTGGATATCGTCCTTGGATTCGTTGACCATGATCGTTAGATCCAAACCGTTCCATACCAAACCGTCTCACGCAAAGACGCAAAGACGCAAAGAGGACAGACAAATCCTTGACCCGTAGCCACCGCTCGCCAGACGGTGGATATAGTCCTTGGATTCGTTGACCATGGTCGTTAGATCCAGACCGTTCCATACCAAACCTTCTCACGCAAAGACGCAAAGAGGACAGACAAAACCTTGACCCGTAGCCACCGCTCGCCAGACGGTGGATATCGTCCTTGGATTCGTTGACCATGCTCGTTAGATCCAAACCGTTCCATACCAAACCGTCTCACGCAAAGACGCAAAGAGGACAGGAAGCAAAGAGGACGGAGCGATTTGCAACTTGAGGGCAACGCAATTGGAGTTACGTTGTTGCTGGAGTCCATTGTTCTTCTGTTAAATTGCAGGTTACCAACTCGACTTCGCCGTCTCGTTTTGCTGGGAGGATAGCGAGCATGCCGACATCGGGATGCGATTCGCAAAATGCGACCGCTTGGTCGATCCCCATAACGTATAGCCCAGTGGCTAGCGCATCGGCCCAGGTTGCCGAAGGGTGGATGACGGTGACGCTAAGCATTCCCGAAGCGGGCCAACCGGTTTTTGGATTGATGATGTGTCCGTAACGTACACCTCTGAAGTAAAAGAACTGGTTAGCGGGGCCGCTGGTTCCCAGAGCGCGGTCTGTAAGTAGGAGGGTGCCGAGGATTCTTTCGGATTGTTCGGGGTGGCGTACTGCAATTTTCCAACCGGGCCTCGGATCGCTTAGTAACTGTTTTCCATACCCTACCATACTGCTTTTTCCGCCGTGGAGAGCGAAGTCATGGACACCATTATCGCGCAAGATTGCTACGGCTTGATCGATGGCATATCCCTTGCCAATACCGCCGGGGTTTACGGCGATATCTGCTAGAAAGCGTGCGCGTTGTTCGCTACAGAGAAGCTCTAAATGTTGGGAACCGACCGACTGCAACGCCAGGTCGATTTGTGCTTGCGTTGGCATGGCACCTTTGCGGCTGGAGAATCCCCAAACATCGGAGAGTTTTGCGGCGGTCAGATCGAAAGCGCCGTCGGTTTGTCGAAAGATGTCCAATGCGACTTGCAGCATTTCGGTGGCGGGGAGCGAGACTTCGACCCAACCTTCTTTTCCACGGTGATTGAGTCGGCTCAAATCGCTCGTGGGGACATAGACGCTGAGCAATCCTTCCAAGTATTCGATAATCTCTAGGGCTTGGATTGCCGCTTCAGGTCCTTCGGGCGGCTGGTTTGGGTGTAGGAGAATATCGAATTGACAAGCCATTGCACGACGCGTGAACTCTAGCCATACGGCATTCGAGTCGCGATGTAGATGAGACTCTCTGGTTGGCTGTGAATGTTGGCTCATGCAGTTGGTTAGCGATTGGGACGAGTGCCTGCATTACCACGGCGGGAGCGGTCACGAAGGAGGCGACGAACTTCGTTAGGGTCTGCCAAATCGATGTCGTCCCGGAGTTCTCTGCGAAGACGTTCGTAAGAGTCGACCAAGCGGGTCTTGCTGTTCAGTCCTTCGGGAACCATCCACGTCGAGAGGACAAGGAGTTGGTCATTACGATCGATCCCCTCAAGAAGATATTTGGGCATTGTAGAGAGTCGATTGGTTAAGCTTGTGACCAACTCATCTTGGTCGGGCAGTCGGAATCCATCTTCGATTGGGCGGGCCGATGTTAACGCCATCATCGCAGTTTTCACGTCCGTTTCGCGACGAAGAAAAGGCATTGCGGTGATGATAGCGGGGAGCAACTCATTTTTGCTCCATTCATCCAGGGCGTTTGCGTCGTCGGATTGTAAGTCAGCGGCATAAAACATTGCGGCTCGGAGGGAGAGTTGTTCTTTGAGGAAACGGAGTTTCTCTTCACTTGCGGTAAGAACTTCAAGGTCTTGACGTTTGGCTGTTGGCATCGAGTCGAGCACCATTCCGATGATACGAACAGTTTGATTGAGTGATTCTGCATCGGGTGCGGTATCAATTTGAGTTTGGATCGCGTTCCATCGGTTCTGTATATCGGCTGGGAATTTATTCAAAAGATCCCGAGCGTTATCCAGTTTCGCCAACTGAACATTGTTCAAACCATGGACCCAAGTTCTGCGTCCCCATAAGGACCGCGGTACGATTGGGATCATGCGATCGTAGTAATGGCTTCGCAGGTATTCGATCAATTCTTTTTCTTTTGCAAGTTCAGTGATAACAGATAGTTCGCTGGCATCTTGAAGGCCTGGCATGTTTGCCGCGATGTCGAGTTGCGCGAGTTCCGAGCGGCTTTGAAAGAATACGAGCATCGATCCAATCAACACGCCTAAAAGGCTCGCGGCGGTCGCCAACCATAGAGACGTGGGCCAGACAAACCAGTCTTTTTTGGTTTTAGGGAGTTTATTGGTATCGTCTTGAGGGCTTGAATTGGAGGTTGAACTTGCGGATTTGTTGGTGGCTATCGAGGAAGATCGTCTGAGATCTTCGACGACCATTTCGATGGTGGTCTGAGTAAAGCTTTGGCGCGGAGTAGATAGAGGCAGGTCATCGAGCAAGTCGTACGCTTTGCGCAGTTCGGCGAGTCGCTGCCTGAGCGATTCGTCGTTCACTAATCTTGCTTCTAAATCTGCTGCCGCATTGGGAGAAAGTTCACCATCGAGGTATGCGGTTAGTTCTTCGTCGAGCTTTTCTGTTTCTGCTTCGTTCATACCTCCTCCTCTCTGTTAAGCGCCTTTGTTTTGCTGGTTCAATTTGTTTGTTGATTTGTCGATTTCTGCGTCGTCCTCTTCAAGCGTGATTTCGTCATCGAAGTTGATGTCTTTTTGTTGTGATGGCGAAGTCTTTCGGAGCGACGGATCTGAACTCCGGTTTTGGGATTGGGATTCTGATTGCAAGGATTCTTGCGAGCCGGGTACCACGCCTTCCTGGAGGTAGGGATCAAGCAGGTTTTTTAGGTTGACGCGGGCTCGCATCAGCAACGACTTGACCGCTTGCACGGTTAGTCCCATCGTCTCGCCAATTTCTTGATAGCTCATCCCTTCGAACTTACTTAGCAAGATGGCTGTTCGTTGTCGTTCACCCAAGGCGTCGAGCGCGAGAAGGATAATTTTCGAGCGTTCTTCGTGATCAAGTTTGCGGACTGGTTGGTAACCGCTGGGGGCTACGGCAATGTTCTCCAAGACGAGTCCTGAGGTCGAGGTGTTTTCGGCTTTGGAGAGTTGGTATTCCCTGCGGGCTGAGTTATCACGCAAGTGGTTGGACGCGACATTGTGGGCAATTCGGTAAAGCCAGGTAGAGAATTTAGCGGTGGGTAAGTAGTTTTTTCGGGATTTGTATACGCGAAGAAAAACTTCTTGCGCGAGATCCTCGGCTTGTTCAGCATTTCGAGTCCAACCGTTCATGAATCGGATGATTTTTTTTTGGAAGCGGTCGATTAGCAACTCGAAAGCCATCGCGTCGTCGTCTTTCACGCGCAGCATCAATGCGACGTCCGGGTCGATTTTGGCATTTTCCGAGGGACTATTAGCGTTCGACAAAGTGCTTTAGGTGCTTGTTCAACTGACGAGAAGGACCGCGATTACCGCCGATTTCCTTTCAATGTACCGCCGGAGAGCCCTTGGCGAAACTCCCAGAATAATTACAGCATGGATAAGTAGATGCTAGCAGGCTGGGTATGGAAAACTTTCGAGAATGGAAAAGCCCGTTTTCTTCTGAAATTCATTGGGATTGTTTGCGGTTTTTGGAAGTAGAGATTCGAGGGCTCAGCTAGATCGAATTGGCATTTTGTTTTTTCTACGAAGTATGGACCGAAACCCAGGAAGTACCTGAATTCCGCTGGGGCGAGGGGTAGGAGGAGTAGAGTCGCGGTTGCGGGCAAAACCAACGGATTGATGATCGTTGAGTGAATCGAATTTGCGATGGATCGTTAGGTTGGAAGATCGGTTTTGTCGTTTAATACAAGTTCTTGGGCGAAGCGAGGATCGAAGGGGATGTCAAGTTCGTTGGCTAGCTGACGGAGGAAATCGATCAGTACTCCGCATCGAGCCTCAGCTAGTTCGCGGCCGCGTTGGGTGTTCATTTTTCGTGGGAGCAGAAAGAGCTTGGCGTAGAAGTGATCAACGGATTGTTCGTTATCTTTCAGGGGGCGGGTGGATGGAAACGGATCTTGGGGATGATAGAGTCGCTGGCCCATGGCACCACCAGTCATCAAGCAGCGTGCCAAACCGATAGCGCCAAGTCCTTCGAGTCGATCGGCATCTTGCAAGATCATAGCTTCGGCGGATTCACAAGGGATGTTGGCGGAGAAGCTATGTGCAGCGATGGCATGTTGGATGGCTGGGAAGTACTCGGTGGGGTATTTTATTTCCGTAAGCAGTTCGATTGCCCGGTTAGCAGAGAGTCGGGAGGCTTGGGATCGTAGCGGGGAGTTTTTGGGTATCGATACGCAGTCATGAAGCCAGATTGCTGGTAGTAGGACTTCGAGAACGACAGGGCGGTCGATGAGCTTGCATGCGTTTTTTTCGACCCGTTCAACGTGTTCGATCCCATGTCCTGGGTCTGCACCTTGCATGGCTTGGTCCGCTAGTTCGCGAATGGTTCTTTGCCATCGTTGGTTCCACTGGTGGTAGGGTTCTGAGAGAGTTGTGAGCATTGTTGTTAGATGTGATATCAAGTTTCTATTGCCGATGCTTGGACGCGTATGATTGCGAAACAGCATACCTTGCTGGTGGTCTCTACGGAGTAGTAACGAACACCTTAATAGATTTTCGGCTAGCGTGAAAGCGGCAGAGTTACGATTGGGTAATCGGGAAAATAATATTTGGTTACCGCTCCGTGACGCAACAGAAGGTCTCACGCAAAGACGCTAAGACGCAAAGAAGAGCGCAGAAGAGTGAGCCGGATATCGCGAATTCAATACGTTACACGTCCCCCTACTCCCGCCCTGAGGGAGCAAGGGTGCCAAGCATTGGTCTCAATCCGTACGTGATGTGTGTGTCTCACGCATCGAATCTTACTTCTCTACATCATGGAGCGAGCGGACGGTTCAGTTTATCTGGACTTGTTCCTGAACCGGAGAAGTCCGTGCTGTCTGCCAAGTCGGCAAAGAACCAGTCTTGACCGGCCCCACCTAGGAGCGAATCGACGTTTCCGTCGGCAAAGACGGTATCGGTGACTTGATCGCTTGAGTCGCTGTTGAGGTAGAATTCGCCGTTGGATCTTGGACCTGTACCGTTACCCCAGATGTTCGCGCTTCGCTGAGCAAAGCTACGAGCGGATGTCCATTCGTTGTACACCGCGATCAATGCGTTGCGCTGTGTATCGAAGTTTGTTTGACTTGCTACGAGCAAGTCGTCTCCTCCGGAACCAGTCAATGCATCCGCCCCAGTTCCACCGAGGAGGAGGTCGCGTTGGTTGCCTCCGACGAGTGTGTCGTTTCCACCAAGGCCAACTAGGATCGTGGATTTGTTGGTGTATCCTGTCAGCGTGTCATTGCCAGCCCCGCCGGTAACCATTTGAAGATTTGAGGTCAGTCCAGCAATCGCCGTGGCATTGCCATTGGTAGTGGAGTTAAGGTTGATGCTCACGCCGACTTGCCACTGCGCGTAACTGATGGCGTTGAGCGCCGTCCCTGTTCCACCGTTGAGATTACCGGTCAGGGTGCCGGTTGGAGCGATCTCGAAAGCGTCGGATTGATTGCCGCCAGTGAGATTTTCGATTCCACTGAAGGACAGGGTTTTTCCTGCGAAAGCTAATTGCCCAGAGTTTGCAGTGTCAATTCTCCAATCCGAGGCCAGCGATGGACCGGTCAGGGTATCGAGTCCCGTGCCCCCTGTAATGCCTCCGATCGACTCATAGGCGATGCTGTTATGGAAGAGTTGTCCAGAAGTGGAAACTAACCAGTTGGTCGCTGCGTTGCCACCCTTGATCTTGGACCCACTCAGAGCGTTCCCCTTCACGGTTTCGACCGAGTTGTACCCACCGAGAACCATTTGGAGGTTACCGGCAAGCTGCACTTTGGGTGTTCCTGCCGCATCGATCAGCAATACTGCGTTGATCGATTCGAAGTTCAGTCGATCGCTTCCGCTGCCACCGGTAATCGAACCCGAGAGGCGTCCGTCGTTAGCAAACGTAAAACTATCGACACTTGTTCCACCGTACAAATTCTCGGTTCCTTGGAAATCGATGCTCCAAGTCGAGGATTCAAGTCGTCCAGCGTTGGGAGTGAGGATGGTCCAAGAAGTGTTTTGCGATGGTCCAAGGATCGTATCCGATCCACTGCCGCCCGAGATCTCTCGGATCGCGAGATAATTCGTGCCGTTGATGGAAACCTGTCCGTTCGGCTGGATGCTCCAAGCAGCCCCGGTCGATGGGCCGATGAGCTTCGTGCCAGTGGTTGCATTCCCGGTGACTTGCTCGATCGACGTGTAAGAACCGATCAGGTTGTCGACGGTCGAGACAGCACCGATACGGAGGGATTGTGGAGCGGTACTTTGGC
>JBEICB010000159.1:0-10737 GCA_040373655.1 Pirellula sp.
CATACAGACTCCATCCAGTGATTGGCTAGCCAATCGAGCAACTCTGGATGTGTCGGTGCCGATCCTTGAAAACCGAAATCATTCTCCGTCTCTACCAGACCTGTCCCAAACAAACGCATCCACACGCGATTGACCATGACTCGTGAAGTCAACGGATTCTCACGAGACACCAACCAATTGGCTAAATCCAATCGATTGCTCATCTCCACTGCTCGCCCTTGGGAAAACACCTCTGGGATGTTTGCCTTCAAGACACCTCGTTCCTTGTTGGGACTTAAAAAATCGCCTCGCTCAAGTCGGAATGTTTCAGGCGGTTTTTCAAGGTCCGATTGCACCATTTGCTTAACCAGTTTCCCACCCCCAGGCAATCGCGATTTTACCTCAGCCAACCGCTTTTGTACTTCCGCCAACTCTTCGGTTGGTACCGACTCTTGCTTGGGAACTTCACTTGTACTGTACTCCAGCGCAAAGCGACCGATCAAGTAATTCTCGTTGACATCATGGTATAAATGAACTTCGAGTGGAGTATCTTCTGGTGGTACTTGTTCGCTCAGAGCGAACACTGCCCAGTGCTCGCTATTCATCTTCAGTCCTGGTTTCGCTTTGACTTGTGCTGCGTCAGTGTTGATAGCCCAACCGGTCTTTGTGTCGGAATCAATTGCATGTCCGACTGGAAATTTCGGCTGTGAATGATCAGCCCAAGCTTTTGCGAAGGAATAGTTTTGTGTACCTCGCGACAACCGGATTTCACTCAAAACGAAATTCCCATTTCCGGCTGTTCCAGGTCCATTCTGCGGCAAAGTTGCATCCGGTATTGTGCGAAGCCGAATTGCGGTGATTGGAGAATTTTCAATTTCTGCACGAACGACGAAATCAATTTGATAATGACTATTCTTTGTTAGCCCCTTGGCAATTCGCAGCGAACCGTCTTCCAATCGTTCTAGGGGAATTTCTTTGTCTCCATCTCGGCCTTGTGCATGCATCGCATCAATTGGTTTCCATTCTAGTTGTGGAACCGCATCATCTGCCAAGACTGCCTGAACTTTGTCTTGCAGTTCCTTCTCTTTGCGTTGCAACGCTTGGAATAACTCCCAATCCTTGTTAAAAGACTCCGGCAATCCAAATACTTCTCCTTCTAAAACATCAATGGTGGGGGCCGTACCGTTATTGTCGGCACAAGCATTAAAGAAAGCGTACAAGCGATAATAGTCGTCGATCGATATCGGATCGTACTTGTGCGTATGACATTGTGCGCATCCGACCGTCAAGCCTAACCACACTGCACTTGTTGTATTCACCCGATCGATGATCGCTTCATGCCGATACTGATCCGCTTTCACGCCACCTTCTTCGTTGATCATCGTATTGCGATGAAAGGCGCTTGCGATCTTTTGAGACTTGGTACCACCTGGAATCAAATCTCCTGCGATCTGTTCTCGCGTAAATTGATCGAAGGGCATATCGGCGTTCCAAGCTGCGATGACCCAATCACGGTAGGGCCACATCACCCGCGCACCGTCAATCGTGAAACCATTCGAATCCGCATATCTCGCTTGATCTAACCAAAACCGCCCCCAACGCTCGCCGAATTGGGGACTTGCTAACAAGCGATCCACCAGACGATCAAAGGCATCCGCATTTTCGTCGGCAATGAAGTTCTCGACATCTGACGGGTCTGGCAACGTCCCGATCAAATCGAGATATACTCGCCGTATCAACGTTCTCGAATCTGCCCTCCGAGAAGGGGTCAGAGCGACGGCGTTGAGTTTCTCGTGAATAAAAGCATCGATTGGGTGATGAGGATTTCCAATCGCTTGCAAGGAACTAGTGGCATCAGGTTCGTTTTGCTTGGGATCCAGAGGCACGGGAATTGTATTTGGAACAGGGCGAAACGCCCAATGCATTTCGTAATTGGCTCCTTGCTCTATCCAATTCCTCAAAATCTCCTTCTCCCGCACTGACATGACTTTATTTGCCGTTGGCGGCGGCATCTGGATTTCCGGATCTGTAGATTCGATCCGTCGAATCACTTCGCTCTGCTCCGGATCGTGCGGTACTATCGCTCGTACCGACCTCTGAAAATCTATCGCTGATTCCGCGAGATCGAGCCGCAAATCTGCTTCTCGACCTTCTTCATCGAACCCGTGGCATGCGAAACAATGGTTCGAGAGAATGGGCCGAACTTGCGATTGAAAATCAACTGACTCTTGTTGGCCGAAGACAGCGCTACTGCATGCAATAGCCAGAGTAATCCAGGCCGTGAGCAGGCAAATCGACAGTTGAGACTTCACTGATGTACCGAGTGACTCGCTTGGAGTATGAGCTATTGATTTTTTCGTTTCATCCGTAAACACTGCAGGCATATCGCGATCTTCTATTGGAGCGAAAAATCCCTTCGGGGGAATACTTTATAGTGTACTCCACGCTTTGAACAATTTCTCCTCCGTCTGACGGGAACCAGGAACTACCGTGACCGGATTCAGCTTGAAAGACCAACTCTTCAATCGAAACAAAGTCGGTTATTTAGCCGATTTACTCGCGGCTAAAAATCGTGCATTTGCAAAGGAACAGTTTATTTCGGCAGTGATGTCGAGACTCGGCGATTTGGAGCTTAAAGCTCGTATCGACTGGATAACAACGCAGCTTGAACAGCATCTACCTGAGGAATTCTCAAAGGCGGCACAATCGATCCTCCGCAGCTTGCCACCCCCTCTCGATCCATCAAAAACCGACGATGACTTCGGAGACTATATCTTTGCTCCCCTTGGAGAATACATCGCTCGGCGAGGGCAAAGCGCCGAACATTTCGACTGCGCTTTCGAATCAATCAAAGAGCTCACGAAACGTTTCTCTATGGAACACGCAATGCGCCCTTTTCTGATGAACTTCCCGGAGAAAACGCTCAAGCGACTGCATGAATGGGTCCAAGACAAGAACTACCACGTCAGGCGGCTCGTCAGCGAATCGACCCGACCGCTTTTGCCCTGGTCCCCAAGGCTCGCACTTCCACACAGCGCGACCCTCCCTTTGCTTGATCGACTACACGCAGACCCAACACGTTACGTCACGCGCAGTGTTGCAAACCATCTCAATGACATATCCAAAAGTGATCCTTACCGAGTGATTGAATGTCTTGAGGATTGGAAGTTGCAAAAACTTCAACAGCCACAAGAACTGAGATGGATGACACGTCATGCTTTGCGGACAATGACTAAGCAGGGGGATGCATCAGCGATGCGCGTTTTGGGTTTTAATCCCACTCCCAAAATCAAGTCTGGAGAAATCGAACTCAAGCACCGTCATGTTCGACTCGGTAACAGCCTCGAATTTTCGATTGAGATCTGCGCGTTGCGGCAAGAGTCCCTTGTGATCGACTATGCGATCGATTTTCTGAAAAGCTCTGGAAGCCATTCCCGAAAGGTCTTTAAGCTAACCCAAGTGGAATTATCCAAAGGCGAATCTGTCACAGTGAGCAAAAAACACAAGCTTCGTGCGGAAGCGACAACGTTTCGGTTATACCCAGGAGAGCAGCGAGTGACAGTCCAGGTAAATGGTGTACAGATCGCAACAACCACCTTCAAAATCATCGCTGCAAAGTAGCCGTGACGCAAAACCACCCGGTGCTCGCGCATTCCGGAGCCACGGCTGGGTGTTTTTTCGTTTAGCAGTCAGCCGCAGGCGTACTGCGTTCAATTCCAAACCGTGGATAGCAGTAGCGATCCACGTCACTGCGATCCACGTCACTAGCCTAACCTCATTTCGGACGCGCAAGCCATGCTTCGTCGAAGAAGTCCGCGTCGGCGATCCCACCCGGCCAACGACCATTCGGTGGCGTTGTTAAGTCAATAATCGCCCAATCGGGTAGCTTGGGCACTTGTCTCGCATTGTTCAAGTAGTCGTATTCGCGGTAGGTAAAACTGCTGTTGAATACAACGTAGCGGTGGGTTGCCAAGGGGTTTGGATAGACCAACACGGGAATGTGACCCTTGGAACTACGTCCTTGATTCTGACCGATGGCGACCGATTCGGATGTCCATGAAATGGGCATCTTGCTTTGACTCTGCTCTTGCGAGTCCATTTTCAAAGGAACAGAAGCGTCGAGAACTTTGGCAATTGTTGGATTGCTTTTTGGATCACCCCAAAGAATCAGGTTGTAGTTTTGCAAATCGGCCGGCGTGAGTTCTTCGGAGGATTTGATCCGAACGTCTCCTCGCATTTGCCGATGCCATTCTTTCACAGCGCGATCGAATTCCGATTGCACCCACTGATCTGTCTCGCTGTGCCAGCCTTGGCCAGAAGGCTTCACAAACAGAAAGGGGCTCATTAACGCGTCATCAATGGGGCCTTGCAAGCCTGGTCGTTTGCGCAGCGGTTGTGTTTCGGATTCCAACGGTGAGACTACTTCCCACTCGGTACCGTTGTCGCGGAAGGTGGCGTGCAAGGAACGATCCGAACGCCGTCGAACCCAAAATTCTCCAATATCCATCGCTTCGACTTCGGCGGAATCTCGCTTGATCTTCCGCGTAGAGACTACGCGCACTTTCATTTTTACGACCGGCTCCCAAACGCTGGTTGGAAGATCGATGGTGAATTGGGAGATACCAGGCGAGGGGAACACGGTGATTTCAATCCTTTGAATTCCCTGTCCGTTGTCTTCTGGCGTCAGTATGGTGTTGACGGCGATTTTCGATGGGACCCAATGTTCTTTGAGGGCATCGATGGCAAGCCAATGGGCTCGGTTGTAGCGCAGCGTGGGAGTGGTGAAGGAGAAGCTTGTGGGGACGGAGGGACGTTCCTTGCCAGGATCGAGTAGTTCCAAGCGTCGTTCGATTTCTTGTCGTGCTTCTGGAGCAATCGTATGGGCAGTGTTTGGGGCAACGATGTGAGTAAGTTCAAAGCGATCGAGCTCTGGCAAGTTCCAGCTTGCCTTTGCCATGATGTCTGCCGCTTGTTTTTGTTTATCGAGTTGTCCGCTGTAGGCAATGGTTGGAACCAATTTTAGATTTTCAACCCAAACAGGGCAGTCGTACATTTGCCAAAGTTTTTCTTCGAACCAGTAGGGCTTGAGCTCTTCGGACTGGAAGACTTTGAGGAAGTCTGGGGTTTCGGAGAAGCCGGCACCTGGGGTGGCTGCAAACCAACGATCAGGATAGTGAACGGCCATGTGCCAAGCCGCAGCACCACCCATGGAGAAACCTCGCATGGCGATTCGATGAGAGTCGATCGGGTATTGTGCTTTGGCGTGTTCGATGGCTTCGAGCGTGTCGATTTCCCCAGCGAGCTTGTTCGCATTGCAATATCGTCCGAAGGGGTGGATCATCATTCCTACTCCGTTTGCTGGAGCGGGATCGCGGTTTTTCATGCGAGTGGAAAGGAACTGCAGTTCTAGTCCCTTTTCGCTTCGTCCTCGGCACCATACGTCGGCACGGCGTTCACTTGGTCGACCTGGGGGGCCGTTCAAGACAACTCCGTAGGGTTGGACGGAACCGTCGAGTTGAGAACGGAAGCCACGAACGGTAAGACCATTTTCTGGCCACCACCAATACATATGTCCTTTTTCGGTTTGAGGTGTTGCGTTTCGAAGAAGATCATTTTTGAGAAGGACTTCGCTGCGTCGTAATCCTTCTGCGATCAGTTCTTTTGCACGATCGAAATCAGCGGGTTCAAAGAAACCATTTTCATTCAGAGCGATCTCGACGGCGCGAGAGAAAATTTCAACATCGGGTAGATACTTTTGGACGACAGGATTTTTGTCTTTGCGCAATTGCTCGACGGCTTGCTGTAGTGGCGCGAGGGCTTGAACGATCCCCTCTCGCACTTCTGCTGGGACTTCGATTCCCGGTGGTGGGATAGGTCGAATGTTTTCGACTTTGTTGTCCGCTGGTCCATCCGCGAATGTGAGTGTGCAGGAGAGGCATCCGAGCCCAAGCAGGACGGATGATCCAAGCAGG
Organism: Pirellula sp.; assembly: GCA_040373655.1. GTDB lineage: Bacteria > Planctomycetota > Planctomycetia > Pirellulales > Pirellulaceae > JBKCUI01. Next base: position 5,952 of record JBEICB010000159.1, read on the forward strand.
AGGTTTGCGGCAATGGTCCGTTGAAAGCAAGAGAAAGCAGCGCGAGGGGAGAGGGCAGCTCGCATGGCAATTGCTCCTAGGGGAGTGCGAATAGGATGGTGTACTGCGAAAGGTAGTGGTGGCTGAGAACGGATTAGCGTTCGCGGGCGAGTTTCATGAATAGATCGTAGCGTGCTTTCATCTCGACGAGGCTATCGCCACCAAATTTTTCGACGAGAGCAGAAGCGATTTCGAAGGCGACCACATGCTCAACGATGATCGCAGCGGCAGAAATTGCGCAGACATCACTTCGTTCGTAGTTCGCGCGATGGGGTTGTTTGTCTTCCATGCGGATCGAGTCGAGAGGTTTGCGAAGGGTGCTGATCGGTTTTTTCGCGGCTCGCAGAATGAGGCTTTGTCCGTTGGTCATACCACCTTCGAGTCCACCGGCATTGTTCGAGGGGCGAACGTATCCGAGGTGAGGAAGGTGTGCGAGGTTTGGATCGTGATGGATTGGATCGTGGACTTGGGATCCTCTTCTTCGTGCGGCTTCGAAACCTAAACCGATTTCGACTCCTTTGATGGCTTGGACAGCCATGACCGCTTGGGCGAGTTTGCCATCGAGTTTGCGATCCCATTGGGCGTGGGTACCGAGTCCGAAGGGTAGGCCATCGACACGGACTTCGATGACACCGCCGAGGGTATCCCCTTCGTCGGCCATTTGGTCGATGTATTTTTCGGCTTGGGGATCAGAAGCGGGTTGGACGGAGTAGATGGAGCTTTGGTCGCGAAGAGCTCGGGTTTGTTCGATGGAGAGCTCTTTGGTTCCTTGGGAGCCAAGGTTCATTTCACCGAGTTCAACAACGTAGCCGATGGTTTCGATGCCGAATTCGCGCAGGAGCAAGCGAGCGAGTGCTCCGGCGGCGACACGGACGGCGGTTTCGCGAGCGCTGGAGCGTTCTAGAATCCCACGGATCGATCCGAGGTACTTGATAGCACCGGTCAGATCGGCGTGTCCGGGTCGGGGTCGTTCAAGTTCTTTGAGGCGTTCGAGTTTGTAGTCGTTGTTGACGACTTGCAGGGTGATTGGAGAGCCGAGCGTTTTGGATTGCCAGACGCCGGTGAGAACATCGACGGTGTCTTGTTCAAGTTTTTGGCGTCCACCGCGTCCGTAGCCACCTTGTCTCAGTCGCAATTCGTGGTTGATGAAGGCTTCGTCGATCGTCAGTCCAGCGGGGAATCCATCGATCAGGGCGATGAGGGCTTTGCCGTGAGATTCGCCGGCGGTCCAGTAACGTAGCATTGCGAGGTCGTAAGGAGGGGTCGCGGAGTGGGGAAAATGTATGTAGAGAACCGGGTCAAGGCTAACACAGGAAGAGGTAACTTGCAAAAGCAAATAGGGTCAAAAGGGAAAACCTCGAATAGCCTGGTTGTTTTGGGTGAGGGTAGGGGGGGGCAGGATTACTGTTTGGAATGTTTCTGTCTTAGGGAGGAGAGCCAGCGGTGCAGGTCGGCAGGCCAAGGCATTTTGAATTCGAGTTTTTCTTCGGAGATGGGGTGTTGGAAGGATAGTGTGGCGGAGTGGAGAGCTTGGCGAGGTGCGTCGCTGGAATCTGGGGTGATGCTTCCATCAGGTCGTTTGCAGTAGATAGGGTCACCGCACAGCAGGTGTCCGGCTTCGGAAAGGTGGATTCGGATTTGGTGTGTTCTACCGGTTTCTAGTTGGCATTCGATGAGGCTGAAGGGGCCGATTTTTTCGACCGGTTTGAAATGGGTGATGGCGCGTTGTTCGGTTGGGTCGGGATCGGTGGCGGTGGAAGGTTTGGTGCCTCGGTGGCCGTCGCCACGGTCTCGAATGAGGATTGAATCGATGGTTTGAGCTTCGGGGTGTCCGTGGACGACCGCATGATATTTCCGAACGACTCTGTGGTGTTTGAAAGCTTCGATTAGGGATCGCGCGATGCTTTCGGTGCGAGCGAAGAGCATTAGGCCGCTGGTGTCGCGGTCCAATCGGTGGACAGCGATGACGCGGAGTTTGTTGAGTTTATGTTCGAGATTTTTTCGTTCTTCGGGGCGCCAGTCTTTGAGTTCGCCGGGGGAATTCGGAAGTTTTTTCTGGGAGCGGTCCGGGCGACCGTTGCGTAAAAAATGCTGGAGCAATGAGAGTGGTAAGAGTTCTTCGAGGGTCGGTTGAAGTTGGCGTCGTTTATCGGGGAGGTTTCGTTCTTCGAAGTGTCTAACGCTGGTGATACCGGCAGGTTTTTCGACGACTACGAGGAAATCGTCGACATGAACGATACGTATGTCGGAGGCTTCGATGGGTTTAGGCAGGGACTCTCGCCAGAGTTTTACGACGTCTTTTGCGGTGACTTTACGGACGGGATCGAGGCAGAGGTTTCCGTTGACCTGGACTTTGCGTCGTCGGATAGCTTCTCGAATTTCGCCCCAGCTGGTTCCTTCGAGGCGTTTTTTCAAGGCGCGTTCGAGGACGGAGCCTTGGTCGGAGGCATCGAGGTGAAAGAGTTGAAAGGGGGCTTTGTCCTGGGAACTCATGCGATGCTTTCGGTGGACCGTGATTGGGATTGGCTTACCTTATGGGGTGACCAAACGCTACAATAGGAAGGCTACAATACAAAGGCCTATTACAGGTTTTGTCAATGGAGTGGCCGGTTGTAGGTGGTTGGTTTCACAAGTTCGGATCTTCAAACTGTCGAAGAGGTTTACTGTGTCGCGCATTTCAATCTTGGGAGTAGGCTGTCAGAGGGATCGAAAAGCTGCTCGCCGTCGTATTCGGGGCTATTTGGCCTGTAGCGTGGTTTGGGCCCTGGGTTTCGGGGGCTTGGATGGTGAATTGCTCGGACTTGGCGGAGTTGGGCAGGGTTTTTTGGGCCAGGGTTTTTTAGGCAAGGGTTTTTTTGGTGGAGTGGTCGTAGCGCAGGAGGCGGCGACACAAGAGAAACCGGCTGCGAAGGAAGAAGATACGGACGACTTCAAGGGTGTGGAGGCTTTTGAGGAAGCGAACAAGATTCGTGTAACCGAGGGATCGAAAGAGGGATTAGGGAAGGTAATTGAGCTTTGTAAGAAAGCTTTGGAGTTGGGGCTCGACGAGCTCGACACGGCGGATGCGAAGCGGATGTTAGCGGCTGCGGCGATGCAGAGAGCGCAGAGCACGCTGGAAGAGATGTCAGGGGCTCGAGTTCCGCAGAATCGGGCGACGCGGGTGACGAATGAGGCGATGTTGGATTTGCAGACCGCCATTGAGTACGACCCGAGCATGATTGATGCGTATGTGTTGAAGGCTCGGATTCACTTGGCGCGACAAGAGTTGGCCAAGAGTGCCGATGCACTGGATCAGGCGCAAACGAAATTGCAGGGGATGTTGGATGCGGGGGAGAAGGATCCGCAGGTGCGGACCAAGTTAGCGGACGTGATCATCATGCGTTCGATTTCGCGTCAGGACATCGACGAGCGGATTGCGGATTTGATCCGCGCGATCGATGTGAATCCCGAGAATGAGAAAGCGGTGCAATTGACGGTTGAATCGCTATCTGCGGTCGGACGATTTGACGAAGCCGAGAAGATTGTTCGCAAGTTTTTGGAAGCGCAACCGGACAACGAGTACGCGATTCGTCGTTTGGTGTTGATCTTGGTCCAGAACGAGAAGATCGATGAGGCGGAGACGTTCCTCAACGAACGGATCACCAAGGATGATAAGACCAGCTACTTGTATTCCCTAAGATCGGGCGTTTTGATGGCGCAGGCTACCGGGGAGAAGCTCAACGAGAAGTTGAAGGCAGCGAAGGTTGATGCGGACAAAGCGATAGAGTTGAGCGAAGAGAATTTGGATGCTTACCTGAATCGGATCCGGATCAGTTTGGCTTTGAAGGACTTGGAGCAGGCCAAGAAGGATATAGATTGGATGGAGCAGAAGCGTCCGGAGTTGCCTGATTTGGCATTGCTACGGATGGATGTTGCGATTCAAGAGAAGCGGTATGGGGAAGCGATTGCCGATTTGGAGCGATTGGTGCAAGCCAATCCTGAGAATCGGATGTTGCTTATGCAGTTGGCAGGTATGTACCAGATGGACGACCGACCAAGGAAGGCGTTACGGATCGCCGATCGGTTGGTACAAGCCGAGGAGACGGATTGGCGAGCGCTGCGACTGCGAGGGGATATCTTGCTAGCACTTGGGCGTCACACGGATGCGATAGCAGATTTTGAGTCGGCGATTGAAAACGCATCGGAGGACGATCAAGAAGAGCTATCTGGGATTCTCAACAACTTGTCGTGGGTATTGTCCACGAGTCCTGAAGAATCGGTGAGGAATGGCAAGCGAGCGTTGGAGTTGGGTTTGAGAGCTTGCGAGTTGACCAAGTATTCAGAGGCGCACATTCTCAGCACGTTGGCTGCGGCTTATGCGGAGACTGGGGATTTTGAGAAAGCGATTGAGTTTTCGACGAAAGCGGTGGAGCTTGGTGGTAAGGACGGGAATGAGCAATTGGATCAATTGAAGGAAGAGCTCAAGAGTTACCAAGAGAAGAAGCCTTGGCGCGAGAAGAAGGAGACGGAGGAGAAGCAGGCCAAGCCGGCGAAGCCGGACAGTGGGATCGATACTTGAGCCGCGACCGTTCTCTCGTAGCCAGCGTTGTCCCGTAGCCAGCGTTGCCTCGTAGCCACCGTTCGCCAGACGGTGGAGGTTTTCCTGGTGACGTCCACCGCTTGGCAGCGGGTGGCTACCTTCAGTGCCGGCGTTGTCCCGTAGCCACCGTTCGCCAGACGGTGGAGGTTTTCCTGGTGACGTCCACCG
>JBEICB010000396.1:0-2337 GCA_040373655.1 Pirellula sp.
GACCCTAAAGCGAAGCGAGTGATCTATTTGTTCCAGTCTGGGGGGCCTTCGCAGTTGGAGCTCCTCGATTACAAGCCGAAGCTCAAGGAGCTCCACGGCACGGAGCTTCCGGACAGCATTCGCAATGGACAACGATTGACCGGAATGACTTCGGGGCAAAAGAGTTTTCCTGTGGTTGCACCCAAATTCTCATTTCAGCAAGCTGGAAGCAATGGGGGTTGGTTCTCGGAATTGCTTCCTTATACGGCAGGGGTCGCGGACGATTTATGCGTTGTGCGTTCGATGTATACCGAAGCAATCAATCACGATCCGGCCATTACGTTTATACAGACAGGTTCCCAGCAGCCAGGTCGTCCATCGATTGGCTCGTGGCTCAGTTATGGTTTGGGGAGTGAAGCAGAAGACTTGCCTGCATTCGTGGTCATGATCTCTCATGGGACAGGAAGGGATGCGAACCAAGGCTTGCTCGATCGGCTGTGGGGAAGTGGTTTTTTACCTTCGAGTCATCAGGGAGTTAAGTTTCGTAGCGGAACGGAAGCCGTGTTGTATTTGAACGATCCACCGGGGCTGCGACGCTCCATGCGACGTGACATGCTTGATCGGTTGCAGACCCTCAACAAGCTTGAGTTTGAACGCGAGGGAGATCCGGAAATTGCGGCGCGAATCGCGCAATACGAGATGGCGTTTCGCATGCAGAGTTCCGTTCCTGATTTGACCGATTTGTCAGACGAAACGGAGAATACGTTTGAGCTCTACGGCCCTGATGCGAAGAAACCCGGTACGTTTGCCGCGAATTGTCTGCTTGCACGACGTATGGTTGAGCGAGGGGTCCGATTCGTCCAGTTGTACCATCGCGGTTGGGATAACCACGGGAATTTACCGTCGAACATTCCTAAGCAATGCAAGGACATCGATCAGCCTCAAGCGGCGCTGGTCAAGGACTTAAAAGAACGCGGCTTGCTCGATGACACCATAGTCATTTGGGGTGGGGAGTTTGGACGGACTGTTTACAGTCAGGGTTCCTTACAAGACGACTACGGACGAGACCATCACGGCAGGTGTTTTTCGATGTGGATGGCTGGCGGAGGGTTCAAGCCGGGTACGAATATCGGACAGACAGACGACTACGGCTACAACATTCTTGAGCAGCCTGTTCATATTCATGACTTGCAAGCCACGCTTTTGCATTGCTTAGGGTTTGACCATGAGAGGTTGACTTATCGCTATCAAGGTCGTGATTTTCGGCTGACGGATGTGCACGGCAAGGTGTGCACAGAATTGCTCAAGGCCTAGTGGGTTGCAGTGCTTGCTGGCTTGCACTTCTTAGTGGTTTGAGCGAGCTGGCAGCGTTGAACCTCAAAAATCTATTCTCAACTTGCTTGTGCGTGAAGGGGTTTGCCTTGGCTTCGCACGAAAGGGTGACGTGGTGGAGTAAGTGGTAAGCTTTTCTATGCTGAGATCACCGCCCAAAATCCTCTCCCAAAGACGCTTGAGTCGCCGTTGCGAAAGTCAGCAATTTTAATGGGCAAATATGCGTTTTAACGGTGCCGATAGCCACTTTCGGGGATATCCTAATGATTGCTTTCCCTATTGCCTGTGGTAGGATTCTTACAACTGTAAACGTGGTTCAATGCTGGTTTTTGGGGACCGGTTTTGAGATTTAGTGTAGCGATTCGCGAGTGTGAGTTCATTTTGTTGACCATCTTTACAGTACCCAAGCCATTTGTTGGGCATACCGGAATTATCCAGCGAAATGCAATTCGCAGTTGGCAACAGTTAGTGCCAAATTGTCAGGTTATTCTCTTTGGGAGTGAGGAAGGCACGGCACAAGCGGCAAGTGACTTGGGTGTTGTGCACGTGTCTGAGTTGCAGCGTTCCGAGCATGGAGCACCGCTGTTGGATGGGATGTTTCAACGTGCGTCGGAGTTGTCTACGATGCCATTGCTGTGCTTTGTAAATTCCGACATCATTTTCAAGGGAAGCATAGCATCGTTGATCGAGTTACCTGCTCCATTCTTGGTGGTCGGTGAGTCGATGGACTTGCAAGTCCCGAGTTTGATTGACTTCTCGAACCCGCATTGGCGGGAATCTTTGGGTGAAGGCGTCTCGCGAGGACCTTTCGCACTCGATTACTTCATCTTCTCTAGAGAGCTCTATCGTTCGATGCCGCCGTTTCGTGTTGGACGAGCAAGGTATGACAATTGGATGGTTTGGCACGCTCTAAAAAGTGGTGCAAAGGTCATTGATGCGACGGATGTCTTAGACCCCATTCATCAGAATCATGATTACGGGCATTTACCCGGTGGTCGCAAGGAAGCTTATCGTGGCCCGGATGCA
>JBEICB010000353.1:0-3520 GCA_040373655.1 Pirellula sp.
ATTGCACTTGCCTTCGGCATCGACTCGGCGCTCAGGTTGCTTCCCAGCATTGCCCTATTCTCCGGTCGAGTACGTTTAGCATACCTTGCAGCAGCTCGCTGTGCACGAATTTTTGATCGAGCTTCTCGGGCTTCCTCAAGCTTTCGGTCTCGCGCTTCGTGGATCTCCTTCTGTTTACCCGCCAGCATGTCGCTCGGAGTGATGTAACCGATGGCACTGTGAAGGCGATGATCGTTGTAATCATTGACGAATTGCGTGACGACGCGCTTTGCATCCTCAAGCGTCAACGGGCACTTCGGTCGAATACAATCGCTCTTGAGAGTCCTGTGATAGCGTTCAAGCTTTCCATTGCTTTGAGGATAGTAAGGGCTTGTACGAACGTGAGTCATACCGCTGAGCCGGACGAACGATTTAAAGTCGTTTGCAACGAATTGAGGGCCGTTGTCGCTGATGATCCTTGGGCGAGCGTCTGGATACTGCTCGTTGGCATATTGGATAATCGCTGCGATATCAAGCTCCTTCATCTCCGGACGAATGTCCCAATGGATCACTTTGCGTGAGAAGCCATCGAGAATGGTTGCACAGAAATAGAAAGTTCCACAAATATTCAGGTAGGATACGTCAATATGCCAATGTTCGTGTGGGGTAAGCGGTTGCTGAAACCCTGTTCCCTTCTTGCTCGGTCGCTTGCTAAAACGTTGTAGCAAACCAGCTGATGAGAGCACGCGATGCACCGTACTGGGGCTACAGGCAACGATGTTCGCATCCATCATCATGTACGTCAGTCGCCGATAACCATTGAGTGGATGATCGAAGTGGTACTCGATGATGGCTTGTTTTTCTTGGTCTGTCAGCCAATGATCGCGAGGGACTTTTCCATTGTGTTCGTACGCTTTACCGTAGCATCGTGTCCATTTATTGAAGGTACTGCTGTGGATGTCAGCCCACTGCAGAATGTCTCTCAGAGGCAGATCCGTTTTCTCTGACCAGGAACGAATAGTATCTACAACTTGATCTCGGGTATCGTGGGGAACCCAGCGTTGCTTTAGGGTTCCCCAAGTTCTTTTTTTAGTTCGATGTGCTCCTGCAAAAGCTCAGCCATAACATTGTTCTTTTGTTGAAGCTTTGCTTCGAGCTGCTCGATTTTTTGGTCTTTGGCGTTTTCCTGGCGTTTGACATTATGGCCGTTTGGCTTGCGTTCAAAGACAACGGTTCCTTCGTCAAAGAGTTGTTTTTGCCACTGGTAGTACTGGACGGCATGGATTTTGTGCTTGTCGACCAATGCAGATACCGGGATTCCATCGATCAGATGCTCCCTTACAATCGCGATCTTTTGCGCAGGCGATAAAAACTTACGTTTGGACATAGCGGTACTTCCTTTTGAAAAGCCGCTAAACTCTAGCACACATTTTTGTACGCAACTTCAAAACGGGCAAAACAGATAGACGCGCTCGGTGTAACCCAACACGACAACATAAATACTTCCTCAGATCTCGCTTAAGAATATACGTGATATTTGCTTGAATTGAGCGCAATGTTAAGCTTGCGGCACAACTCTCCATAATCGTCGTAGTGCAGGACGGGTAGTACCTCAATCACTGAAACACCATCCGTTAAGACAAGATAAGATGAGTATCCTTCCGATTCTTTTACTCTATGAATTGAGAAAACACTGCCGGGCGGAATGGGCCTCTTTTCTGATCCGAGAGGAATTCGCCACAATGATTGCTTGCGCTCTAAGGACTTACCGTTGGTTATGGAGATTGAGACACTAGTGCAGAGAAGCATGAAAGCTGTCAATCCCATGAAGATAAACGCAAACTTTCCCCACAACTCTGGGATACATGTAGCTCCTACAACGACAAATATCCACGCTACCGTCATCCGGAAAAACCGTGGTAACTCTCGGAGAAGGTCCCCACGGACCCAAAGTAGATTGAGTTGGCTGCTCTGGGGTTGTAGATCAATAGCAATTTCCTTTGCGAAAAGCGATCGTCCCTGTGGAAATCCATTAATCATTAGTCTTTACGCATCAAAAAATATCCCATGATCTTCCTTCCGTCTCTCGACAAAAAGGACCATAGCAACCTTCGGTCGAAATTTTCAACGTGCAATTGGAATTATTATTTACACCTGTCTTAAGAGACAAACATCCCTTGCCGTAACAATCAATTGATGCTTTGATACACCCTTGCAGTACACTTGGAGCTCCTCCGCAATACGATATTTCCAGCTTCCCCCCTCCGCCAAAACAAGTTTCGCGCTTGTCGATCTTGTCACAGCCGCCGTGCTCATGATAATAGTTAAAGTCCAAACGGAGATCCCCTGCAATTTCTAACCATGTTCCAGGTATCTGGGGAACCGGAATGCGACCTCTTTTCATGGAAAACTTTCCTTGAAATCGGTACTCTTCTTTGAAGTGCATAGCGATGGTATCGCATTCGCACTCTTGCGTGCAACGTGTAGTCTTCCAAGACAATTCGACTTGGAAGTCGAGTTCGGGTAGGGCAACAAGCTTTCGCAGTCGATTCAAGAAATCATCAAGTCGATCAAGTGATGGTATCTTGCCATTCAGCTTACCGTGCTCTTCCTTGCTGAAAATACTGAACTTCAGCTTGTCTTTTGTGGTTTCACAGTCTTTCAAAGTCCCCGACAAACCAGAGGGATCCTGCCCCTTTACATCAAACAGTGTTAAGTAGAGAACTGGTATGTCGTAATACCCGATCGGATCCCGACCCAAGAACCGGCCCGCGATCGGGCTCATCCATCGAGCCCGGAAGTGATGCAGTGCCAGCGTCGCATCCCATTCGCGTCCCGTATAGGCGTAGCGATTGTTGATCGCCGAGGAACTGAGCACCGAAGCCGAAGCATCGAGGATCGTTGGTTGGCCATAGGCCGAGTAGGCGTAGCGTTCGGCAATGGTGCCTACGGAGGTCGTTACAGCGGTGATTGAGTATTGATGGTTGCGATGGAAGTACACCAACGTTCCGCCTGCACCAGCGCCTTTTCGCACCACCGGTTCATCGATGTAGCTCGCATAGACATAGCGATACGTTGGAGTACTCGCAGCACCGCCGACTGGGTAGTCTGCGATTGTCTGCTGGTCCATCTGCACAAACACAAAAGATCCACCAGCGCCCGTTCTAGCGACGCGACGTCCTAGGGCATCGTATTGGAAACTCACGTCCGCTGTCCCGTTGGCGTCGATGTCTGCCGATGCAAGCTTGTTATCGAAATCCCAGCTCAGGAGCAGAGCTGTCGTGGCTCCAGCAGGACGTAGCGTGGCTGGAATCGATGTCATGTTTCCTTTGACATCCGTCACAACGCTCGATCCACCGGCCGTGAGCAGCTCGTGCGTTGGACCATGGGTTCGGTTCTGTGCGATGCCGTTGGTCGTCACGCTTGTCCAGTCTCCAACACTGGTCAGATTCCAGGACTGGTTGAACGTTCCGCTGGCGCGGGCATAGCCCGTCAGACGATCCTCGAAGTCGTAGGTGGTTCCCCCGGAAGTAAATCCATA
>JBEICB010000340.1:0-4000 GCA_040373655.1 Pirellula sp.
ATTCCCCCATTTATGTTTATCTTGATCAGTTGCTCTCCCAAACGTGGGTACGGCTCTCCGAGAACCTATTGAATCGAAGCCATAGGGAACAACTCACCAGCTCATCAGGTTATCAGGTTGCATTAAACGAGATCTTCGGTAGTGCCAATGCTGATGATCGAACAAGAGCTAAAGAGTTGTACAGCCTCGGTATGCTTGCTGGTCCTTTGGTCAATCCACGCGATGCCGCTGCTGGTCGAAACAGTGTTCCGCTCGGATGGTTGAGAATTCAATCAGATACTGAAGTCCACACCCGGCTGGGCTATTGCGCCTATGCCATCGGAAAGTGCTTATCTCTAAATATGGAGAAAAGAGCTGTTGTTGAGGGGCTTTCAGTTATCGCGGCCGTATGTTTGTTTCAATGTGGTGTCGAGTTACCAGGTCGTAAGTGGGTCACATTCGCTTCCGTCTTTCGGCATATTGTTGAATCGTTTCCAAAGCCAGAGAACATCGAGTCTGTGATTTGGGAACGATGGCTTGCTCATGGTATGGTTGCGACACTGAATGATAGTGGACGTGGTCCGAAGCTAGTTGATGACGTACTTAGCAGAACTTGTGTTCTGGAATTGCTAGTCCCACGTAAGGACGCATCCCCGCTCGAAGTAACCCCTGAACAGCTTGCTGCACATATCGCAGATAATGGTAGTTTTGTTGGTTCTACGAGAGAGAAAGCGTCACTATTTTGGTCTGGAACTCCAGCCAGTAATCGTCCCAGAGGAATATACTCATTATCTCAGATCGCAGCCGATGACTTAGTCAACGCAGCTTGTTCGCTCGAGGTTGCTTCTTTGTCTTCCGGTGAGGATAGTCCACTTGCGATACTGAGTCAGAGGGACCCTTCAAGTCCAACCCAATGTGTTCTGCATCAATTAAAAACGATCTTAGCTAAGGAAAAAGATGCTAGTCTTACGATGGAGAGTTGCATGAAGAAATTATCAGAGGGGGTAGCTGAGTCGCTTGCCTTCTTATGCGCCGACGATTTATCATCCCCATCCAATGGGAAATTGTTCTATGCACATGGTGCTGAGGGCAAGGTTTCGAGTGATGTCGATCAAGGTTTATTTATACCCAAGGATAAATGTGTTGCTGTCCCAGCAGTAGGTGATATTGTTCAGATTGGAGCGCACCAACTGAAGATAAGAGAGGTGGTAGACGAAGGAGTCGATTGGAGAATCGTAATCCGCCGAAGTTAATCAGTTTTAACTCTACTGCACGAGTTGGATTGAGCGCGTTCCGGAACATTCGTTCGGAGGCGGTTTCGTGTACTCGCAACCTTGCCAAGTTTGGATCATGTTTTGATTCGAACGTGACCCAGGCGAAAGGCCCTTTTTTGGCACACATTGGCGGTTTGCGAAAACCTAGAAGCTATAAAAAATTCCTAGCAAATTCGGCTCAAATCCGTATTTTGTCCGACTTAGCTGTCAACAGCGAGTCCGAGAATCGGTGACATGGCTATCCAAGAATCTGCAAACAATTCGACTGCTTCCGCTGAGCGAATCGCCTTGCATGAATAGAGGAATTGAACGTCAAAACCGAGCTGAATATTGGCCTTCTTGTGGACGAGCAGTTCGTAGATCGCTTCAACCCACTGCGGCTGATATTTCACTAAGGTTCCATTCCCTCGGATTGCCGTCCTCAAATCCACGTCGATCCGACCATCGATCTCCGCATCCGACCGCTGGCTGCGATAGTGACGCTGCGTCGCATACAACATCGGTTTCGCGCCTGCCGACTTTTTGATGACGGGTCGAAGTTTCAATTCGATCTCCGTAACAATGTCGAGAAAACCATCGAAACCAATATTGGCCAACTTCGACCGGAAACCTCCCCTCACACCGTTTGGAACGGTTATGGCCGCAATCGCGTGTCGTCGATTAAGGCTGATTGTCAGATGGGGAAACGCCGTGAATTGCATTGCATCACGAGCGGCTGATAACGGCAGAAAGTCCCAAACTCCATCAGTTCCCTGGCCGGTTATTGCCGCGCGTCGCTTGCCATCGGGGTCGACGCCGATCTTCTGCAAATCCTTTCTCTCTTGGAGTAAGTCGCCCATCAGGCGAAGCAGCCTTTTTGCCTCTCGGTAAGAGTACGGATCTTTGTCATCGAATCGTAGCCCATCAAACACGGTAATCGTTCCTCGTATCTGGTAATCCCGAGAAAGCATCTTTTGTTCAAATGCTCGCATGAAGTCGACGAGTTGCCTCGCCCAAAATGAATCCGCCGCTCTGAGGTTGAACCAGGAATAGATGTCTCTCCAAGTCTTGAAAATCATCTTAGAGGATGATTGAGCAGGAAGGCTGTCAACTGACAGTACAACAATCCAAGGAGACGAGTAGCCATTTCGCTGTGCGGTCGTGCGGTGGCGTTCGAGCTGGTTGAAAGCCACCTTGGCTTGCACCTTGCATTCGAAAAGAACGGCCCAGTTCTCGTCGTCGAATATCGCCAGATCGGGTAGGCCCTTTTGCTGCAACTCGTCAGCTTCATCCAGCAAGCTACCGGGAACTTGCTGTTGGGATATCGCCAGTAGACTGGGTTTCGTGATATCAGTCACGCCCAGCCACTTCAAGAACGCCACGAGCATTACACGATCTTGCTCGAGCACTGTCGCAAGTGCATGCGTCAGTCGGTTCTCAGGCTGTTCATACTGGTCAAATATGTTTCGCAACGTTCGGTCACACTTCTAAGCTCATTGCTTCATCAATGCAGAACTGCACTCAACACTAAAGTAATCCTCCGAAAGTCAACGGAAGGTTAGTTCGCTAGGGAATCCTTCCACACTCCAGCCAACCTGTAAGCCGCCTCCACGGCCCTCACTTGAGCCACTTTTCCTGCGTTCTTCAGATACGGCTCGGAGAGCTCCAACACCTCGGGCTTTTCCACAATGCCGCGTGAGACGATACTCAATGAGTCCAAAACTTCCGGAGTGTAGACGTGCTCAATGGCCGCTCTTCGGCTCTCGCCAAGCCAGACCAGCGGATCCAATCCGCCAGGGATCGACACTGCGATTCGTCCGATTTCGGTCAATTGTGGGCTTGATGTGATCTCAGCAAATCGACGTCTGTTCGTCCGCTGTGCAAATTCGTCCCCAAGGAGCTGATCCCAAAGAGCGTGCATGTTCTGACGCTGTTTGGTTGGAATGCTGTTGGCACCACGGTCGCCATCTTTTTTCACAAAGACCTTTTCCATGTACAAACTACCGGCATGGCACGGTTGGTGCGCATCAGCGACCAGGTGCCCAATCCAGCAAAGTGCGATCGCACGGTATTCCGCAGGTTGGGACTTGTCCGAGAGAACCTTGCGACAAAGCTCGACAGCCTGTGAGAGGTACAGATCATGGGTTTCCAATGTAGCATCCAAGGGTAGCGATCCGGGTCGCTCAGGAACCGCGATACCGTCTGGTTTACCGAGCACGATCGTCGGCCCAAGCTCGTAGTGCCAAGTCGACCTATGGTATTTAGGTTGCTTCCTCGCGACATCAGGCCAATAGCCAGCACGACCCACGAGCCAGAGCGTTCGCTCCTCGTCGTTTGCGAGCTTCTCGGGCGGGACGAAATCCTCGGCGAACCTGGGATGTTTCTTGAGCACATCCAAAAGCTCAGCTCGCTCCTGATCGGTCATCAAGCTGAAGGCAATCGCTGCAATCAAATGGTGACCACCCTCAGACCAAGCAAAGCATGCTCCGGGGTGAACGATAAGAAGCAGAATCAGAATGACAGCTGTGGATTTTCGCATGGGAGAAAGTATACCGCATCTTCGACCTCGAAACACTTCGAAAATCGAACTGCCTCGATGCCCGATGCGACCCAAACAGCTATTCCAGTTTTTTCTCATCCTCCTCAGACGGAAATGCTTCCTTCATGGCTTTGATCCAACTACCGAATTCCCGGCGGATCGCAAGTGCGTAAAGTCGATTCTCGAGGCACACGTCTCGGTACATCACCGTTTTGCCTTCAGCCTTGCG
>JBEICB010000394.1:0-2376 GCA_040373655.1 Pirellula sp.
ACCAGCAGCTTGAACTTGTCGTTGAAATACCGATTGTCGGAGTCGATGTAGTTTGACTTGTCAAAGTTCTTCAGCCCCCCAATCGCCTCGAATAGCTTGGAATTCTCGAAGCCGAAAGCGAAGCAGGGCCGGCGCATTAAATCTCTGGGAATAAGCGTATGAAATCGTGTAGACTGGGGCAACTCCAATGCCGTGGATGCCGAACGGGAGGTTCGGCGGGCGTCGGAGCTGGCTCAGGAGAACAGCATGGACGCGGCTTCAATTCGCTCTGCGGAGGGGTTTGTGAATGGATTGACCACCGATTTTTCGGAGTTGAAGGATCCGCGGGTAGTCGGACGCTGCGACCATAAATTGATTGATATTCTTACGATCTCGATTCTGGCTGTTTTCTGTGGCGCAGACGACTGGCCGGAAATCGAACTTTTCGGCCAGCGCCGCGAATCGTGGCTTCGCGAGTTTCTGGAATTGCCTAACGGAATTCCTTCGCATGACACGTTTCGTCGAGTTTTCGAGGCTTTAGATCGTAAGCAGTTCGCCGCGTGTTTGTTCCAGTGGACCCAGGCTTTGCAAGCTGCCTCGGGTGGCAAGCTGATTGCAGTCGATGGCAAAACGTTGCGTGCCTCGGGTAATCGAAAGACGGGCATCAGCAACCTGCACTTGGTGACCGCGTGGGCTACGGAAACCGGTTTGACTCTTGGTCAGGTCGCCTGCGATGACAAGTCCAATGAGATCACGGCGATCCCGGAACTGTTGGCTCTACTGGACATCGAAGGCTGCACGATCACGATTGATGCGATCGGCTGCCAACGTGCGATTGTGGAGCAAATTCGCGCACAGAAGGGGAACTACATCCTCGGACTTAAGGGAAACCAATCGAAGCTTCAGTCAGACGCTCAGGAACTGGTCGAACACGGCATCAACACTGACTTCCGCGGGATGAAAAAGACGGAAGTCAGGATGAGCGAACAAGGGCATGGTCGCAAAGAGCATCGAACGTGCTTGGCGATTGCTCTCCCGCCGAACCATCCGCAGCGAAAGCAGTGGAAGGATCTGGAGTCGATCATTGCCGTTACTACGCAACGTGTCATCGGTGACAGCGAATCTTGGGAAACTCGATATTACATCAGCAACCTACCACCCAAAGCGAAACCTCTCGCTCAGGCGATTCGTCGACACTGGTCGATCGAGAACTCTCAACACTGGGTGCTGGATGTGGCCTTCCAAGAAGATCGTCGCCGACAAAGCGAACGAAATGGGGCGACAAACCTCGCAGCCGTTCGCCGCTTGACGGCAAGCCTTCTCCGACAAGAGAGGACAAACAAACGCGGCGTCAAAAACAAGCGACTTGCCTGTGCACTTGATACCGACTACCTGTTGCTGGCGTTAAACACCGCACAATTTTGATGCGCCGGCCCTGGACTGCTGTCCTCTCTTGGGTTTGTTGTTTTTGGCATCCTCATCATCGCAATCGACACTCGTTCCAGCTTGGGAGTTGCTATCGGGGCACTCAATATCGCGTTTGGATTGTTCGGCTTTGTCGCGATATCGATTGGAATATTGCGTGGGCCAAGTCAGAGGTCTCGTTTCCATACCCGTATCCCGGCTGACATAATCGTTCAGCGTATTCTGCCTGCCGACGAAGAGATTGAGGAGGTTTGGCTGCATTCCTCGCCCACTCAGCCACTTCTATCTGTTGAGGCAACAAAAGAGAAAGAGGTGAGCGAGTATCGATGGCGGATAGAAGTCCATCTCGCCGAGTTCACGCGAGACCCAGGGTCGGAGCAAATCCTTGCCCCTGCCACCTACGAAGCCTTGAAGAATACGGCGAATGTGTTGGAGGTCCAGCGGGAAGATACCGAAGCGTGGATCGTGTCAGGCAATCCGAGCGGACGGGAATTGGTCGAAAACGTTGGCGCGGCATTAGCCAAGTGCATTCCTTCGGTCGTTCCATTACTCTGGAGGGAGCAAGCAGGAATCTAACACGCCGATCGAGCTGACTCGGGGTAAAATCCATGGCTTTGGTTGCACGCTTGGCCGTGGTCCGCTCAACGCTTGCGTTTTCCAAGTCAATTCGCATCTCAATCGCTCAAATCCAATGTCGCATCAGACAGTAATTCTCTCCTCGTTCGAGGAATATCTTGCCAACACGGATGAAACCGAAGAGGAGTTGGCTGATCAAATCGCGTCTCGTAACGCAACCCTTAGCACATTTCCTTTTAGCGTCATCCTTCAGGTCGCCTATCCCGAAATGGACTACGCGAATCGATGGGCATGGCAGCAATTTGGCCCTCGCCATGGAGAGTGTTTCGATGTTCGAGGCGGATTGAAACGGTCTGAATACCCGGTGTGCGATGACCCCGAACCGCACGAACATGA
>JBEICB010000039.1:0-29942 GCA_040373655.1 Pirellula sp.
ATGTTTCTGCAGCTACGTTATCCGGGGCTGGATGGAAGTAATCGACTTGGATTCCTGCCTGTTGCAAAGTCGCAGCAGAGGGTTCTGCCCCGAGGGCACCTGGCAGTTCGAACATCAGAGTCCGCGTGGTGGGGAACAAACGCTCTTTCAAACCGGCGTTTGCCAAACTGGGGATCGAAGAGAGGAGATCGCGAAGACCTTCTTTGCTGGAAGAAGCGGTTGCAAAGGGAGCGTCACCGTTCCCTTCTGCAGTCAGCCAAGCAGCATAACCAAGTTGTCGCGTTTCGGTTTGTTTAGCTTTCGTCGCAAGGTTTTGGAGTGCTCCGCGGGACTTGCGAAGTTCTTCGGTAGGTTGTTCCAAGAGAAGATCTCGGAGTCCTTTGAGGGCATCGGTTTGTCCTGCGGCGTCACGATCGGAAACAAGCTTCAAAATGACTGGAACTGAACTATCCTTTCGGATGGCTGAGAGTCCCTTGAGGGCTTCACGCAGTGTTTCCGTCGAGGCGTTGGTACGATCGAGGATTGCTTGGAACACTTTTTCTGATTTTGGAAGTTTCAGCAGCGATTCCGGAGCTGCATTTTTCAGAGCGTATTCCATCGCGGCATCGGAGAGGGACTGGTTGGTGGCGATTGCATTTTGAAGACCTTGATCGATTTTCGCACGTTGTTTTGCGTAACGAATGACCGTATCAAGCTCTGGATCGGTTGGGCGAACAGCGACTTCGAATATAGCTTGGATTGCTGCGAAGCCATCGAATTCGACAGCAGCCTTTGCAGCTTCTGCGCGAACCAGAGGGGCATCGTCTTTGGCTGCGGTTAGCAGGATTGGCTCCCAGCCTTCGGTGCGTCCGGCCCAATGTCCGAGGGACCGAATTGCAGCGGCACGAACACGTGGTTCGGCAGCTTTGTAGGTTTTTGCGATCCAGTTCAGATCTGGTTTGCGGTGTTCTTCGAGAACCCAGAGGCCTTCTAAGAGAGCTTGTGCGTGGGCTGGGTTCGCAGGATCGAGAGATTGCGACCAAGTCTTCATGGCAGCGACTACTTCGTCAGCTTTGCGGCTCGAGAGTTCTAGTCGGGCACGGTATCGAGTCCCGTTGTCCTTTGCCATGAATGCGTTGAGGACTTCAGGAATTGGTTTACCACGAAGTTTAGCGGGGGTGACCGGGTCTTTACCTTCTGGCATAACGCGGTAGATACGACCGTGTTGATCGTCACGGTTGGGGTCTCGCATGTTGTGTTGCATGTGCCCGATGATTGCGTTTTGCCAGTCGGCGATGTAGATCGCACCGTCACCGCCTACTTCTACGTCGCTCGGACGGAAGTTCGGATCGCTTGAGACCAGAATCGGTTCGATTTCTTCACAGGTGATATCTGCGCCGTTGTATTTGACTTCGTGTTGCAGAACACCGAGGAATCCGATGCAGTTGCAGATCAGGAAGTTACCTTGGTTCTTTTCGGGGAAGATGCTGCTCGATAGGATACCGGTTGCAGCAACGGGGCGAACACGCATTTTAAACCATTGCTTGTTTCCGATACCTTTTCCGATGTTGACGTAGGAACCAGTTCCGCCGGTACCATCGTTAGCGAACTGATATCCCCATTGATCGAAGACATCACCGTGGGGGTTCGGACCGATTGGGAAATGGAATTCCATTTCGAAGGTGCGTGGATTGAAACGGTGAACACCGCTTTCGCCGGAGCGCACTGTTTTGGTTGGTGTTTCCATGGCGGCGATGTTGAAGATACCGCGAGACCAGTAGAGCCATCCGTCGGGACCGATCAGCATAGCGTTAGCCGAGTGGTGAGAGTCCGCGCTGCAGACCCCTTGGAGCATGCGAATTTTCAGATCCGCCTTATCGTCGCCGTCCGTGTCTTTCAAGAACCAGATTTCCGGGAGAGCGGCCACCAACATGCCACCGTTCCAAAATTCGAAGCCGGTAACGCTATTAAGTTCGTCAGCGAAGGTCACACAGCGATCGGCAACACCGTCACCATTGTCATCTGGCAAGCAGATGATTCTGTCTTTTCGGGGTTGGGTAGGGTTCCAGTGAGGGTAAGAAGGCCAGACGGAGGCGAACAGACGCCCATCCGGATCAACAGCCATTTGGACTGGATTGATCAGTTCAGGGAACATTTCTTCGCTAGCGAAGAGGTTTACCTTCATTCCTTGAGCGACCTTCATTTTCGAAATTGCTTCTTCGCCACCGAGGTACTTATGTTTTCCGTCGGACAAAGCACCAGGGATATTGGTTTTCACTTCGAGTTCAGGTGGGAGGTTATCGTCTTTAACTTCGAGGTCTGAGCCTTTTGCAAGAGCCCAAACGCGTTTTTCGCGGTTTGATGTTTTCACATCGAAGATTTTCATTTCCCGCATCATTACGTCGGCGTTGCTTTGACCGAACCAAGCAAGCTTCGAGCGTCCTCCGAAAACGTTGTATCCATCAACGACGCGATAGCGGCTGTACCAGTGGTAATTTCGATCGACGACGGCTTGGCGGATCTTTTCAAGTTGATCCGCGTTAGCTTTTACTTTTTCGCTGGGAAACAGAGACTTAACGATGACTTCGGCGATAGCTTTCTCGCCATTTTCTAGCAAGTGGATACCGTTCATCGTCAACGGCTTGGCTTCGGCTTCATAAAGTTTGAGCGAGGGAGTGTAGAGATCGACGAACGATACGTTCTTTTCTTCACAAACGCTCCGCATGGCTTGTGTGTAGATCGCCAGGTTCACGTTATTGGCTTTGCCGTCGGGCAAATTCGGATCGTTGAGATTTTCGTGCGCTATGGGGGAGAAGAAAACGAGGCGAGGGGGAGATTGACCGTCGTACTTTTGTGCTCGCATCGATTCGATTGTTTCGGCGAGATCTTTTTTGAAAGCATCGAGGGCTGAAGGGCCTTTGAGGGCTTCGTTGTAGCCGAAGAAACACAACACCACATTGGCGCGAACCTTTGTTAGCCATTCATCGGGGCTACCGAAGTTTTCTTCACGGTTACGAATTTTCAGTTCATCGCCGGGGTAACCGAGGTTACGAAAGGATAGATCGTATTCCGGGAAGGTCGCATGGAGGTAGGTATCTAGCCAGCCAGCGTGTTGCAACCGGTCGGCGGTGGTATTGCCGATGATGGCGATGGAGTCCCCTTTTTTTAGCTGTAGGGGTTCGGCAGCTGTTGCTCCTGTGCAAATTGCCGCAGCGATAGTTCCGATAATTAGTGTTTGGCAACAATATCTCAGGGTACCGAGAAACATCGATGGTTTATTCATTGGTAGAACCATAATCGAGGATAGATACGTGATTGTGTTGGGAATGAATTGTGGATGGAGTTCGAAAAACCAGGCTTATTGCTTGCTTTTCGTCGAAAATACACAGAGGGTTTCAGCCGAGATTTTCAAACGGACGAGCGTTTACGCAACAGTGGGAATTCGACCTAATCGCCTGAGCGAGATACGTTGCTAGTTCGTGGGTCCCGAGGGATTCTAGCGGTATCTTTTTTAGGCGGGGTGGGAGGGAATAGTTTAGCAGAAAATCGCCCAGGGTGTTTGGTAACCCGACGAATATGACGAACCGAGGAGAGACGTGTTTCATAACGATTGTGTGGTTAACGTGTCTGTCTAAAGTGAATTGCCGACGGGATCCTCTGGATGTGTTGCGCATTTGTTAGGTGGAAAGTACTTCACCGGGCCGGTATACTGCAATGGTGGTCTGTGAGATCCGAGATGGGATCGGGGACTTTGTAGGGGCCTTAGAAGTAAAAGTAATTGAAGTTGGAGGAGAGGCAGTGTCTACACCTTTGCCTGGATCCGTAACGAGAAACTTCCATGCGTTGATGAATGGCGACCGGGATGCTTTGCATTGGATCTGGAATCGCTATTACAATCAGCTTGTCAGGATGGCTTCTGCGCAGTTATCGGGAGTGATAGATCGCGTTTCAGATGCGGAGGATTTGGCTTCGACAACGCTGTATGAGTTACATGATGGTGTTGATCGTGGTCGTTTCGAAACGGTTCGAAATCGCAATGAGTTATGGCGATTGTTGGTAAGCATATCGCGGAATCAAGCCCGGATGACTGCGAGGCGATCGATGACGCAGAAGCGAGATGCTTCGCGTCTGTTTGATTGGCTTGGGGAGCCGGCCGACGGGGCGGAGGTAGCTGGTAGAGATCCCGGTCCAGCGGAGGCAGCGTTGGTTGCAGAGCAATGTCGTGTTCTATTGTCGGTGCTTGATGAAGCGGATCCTACTGGGGTTTTGCGGAGAGTGGCGATTCATCGGCTGGAGGGGTTTTCTAACAGCGAAATTGCAAAGTCTCTGGGGTGTGCACGCAAGACCGTAGCGGTTCGGTTAGCTTTGATTCAGAATTTGTGGAAACCTCACTTGAGTCATGAGCACAGCCTTACTAACTAGGATAGCTGAGAAGTGCAGTGAGTTTGAAACACTTGTCAGTCGCGGGCAATCGGTTGACATAGAGTCATTCATCTCGGATATCGACACGCACGAGAGAGAGTTTGTTCGACGGGAGTTAGAGGAGTTAGCCCAGGAGCTTGGGCAGCCCACTGGTTTGGTCAACGCAGAGCGGCTAGGTACAGAGGTTCAGCGGTTTGAGCTCAAGGAACCTTTGCAAGCGGGTGGCATGGGGCAGGTTTGGGTTGCGATTGATACTCAGTTTGGTAGACGAGTCGCGTTGAAGGAGCCGAGTGCAGAGTACAGGGACGATCCTGTCAGTCGAGCGTTATTTCTGCGAGAGGCTGAGATAACAGCCAAATTGGATCATCCCGGTATTGTTCCCATTTACAGTCTTGATCACCATCCGGATGGTCGTCCTTATTACACGATGCGACTGATTTCAGGAGGAAATGCTGGGACGCTTTACGATTTAATCTCGGCGCACCATAAAAAGTCAGGAGCGACACCTTGGGAGTTTGAGCATTCCATGGTTCAGTTGCTCCAACAGTTGATCAAGGTATCGAATACCGTTGCATATGCGCATAGTCAGGGAGTAGTGCATCGCGATATTAAACCATCCAATATTTTGACGGGGCAGTTCGGAGAAACACTTGTCGTTGATTGGGGGTTGGCGGTTCAGTTGAACGTTCAGACAGGCGGATTGAGCACCATCGATTCTGGATCTGAAGCGGCAGCACCGACCCTTTTATTAGGAACGGTTGGATACTCTGCACCGGAACAGCTCTCTACGACATCTACCGTATCCGACATTAAACCGGCCTGTGACATTTACTCATTGGGCGCGGTACTCTATCACATTTTGGCGGGGCGGCCTGCAATATGTAGAGACGAGTATAAAACTCTTCCGGATTTAGTTGGAGCAGTTCGCGAGGGTAAGTATTCCCCGCCGCATGTATTTCGTCGTTCGGTTCCGCGGGGGTTAGAAGCGATTTGCCAGAAGGCCATGTCGATAGACCCGGCGGACCGTTACCAGACGGCAGAAGCATTTGCTAAAGATCTGCAGTACTTTCTTGCTGATTTACCAATTAGTGCAGTTCCTGATTCCGTGTTGACTTGGACAGCTCGATGGTTGCGGCATCACAGAACTGTGTTCCAAGCATTACTTGTTACGCTTTTCGCGGCCCTAGGCGCCTTAGGTGTTATTGGTTTGGTGCAATCGATGCACAATCAAGAGTTGAAATACAATCAAACGTATTTGACTGAGGAAATCGAGTTGAAAGAATGGGCTCTCATCGAGGCCAATAAGCAACGTAGCAGAGCCGTTGTTCGGGAAAACTTAGCTGTTGATGCATTGGCAGCTTTCCCGGAAACGTTATTGCAAGAACATGCACTGAAGTACGCGGAAACACAAGAGGCGAAGAAGTTACGAGAGCAGTTGTTATCTAAGTCGATCGAGTTCTACAAGCGAACGCTTTTCGATATCAACACCGAAACCGATTTGGCGGATTCGAACCGAGACAAACTGGTAGGGATGACACAAGCGATCGGCGGCTTATACCGAGAGCTTGGTGATTTCACGATGAGTATCAATTGTTACCGCGATGCTGGATCTTTGATGCGCCCCGCGATGCCCCCTTTACCACCTTGGACTGGCAAGAAAGAGTGGTGGGTTACAGATAAACAAGCGGACAATGCGGTTCGATTCGTAGCCAACACCAATGCGTTGCTCATTACCTATCGAGCAGCTCAACGTTATGAGGAAGGCATTAAAGAGTTCGAAGATGTAAAACCATGGATACCATTATTAGAGACAATAGAGCTTGCCCCGGCAAAAGCCAGAATGACTCTGAGCGAATTGTACCGGCAGCATGCGACCACTCAATCGCAAGTCGGAGAGATAGCAGGTGCGAAGGAGAATTTTCAGAAGGCACTTGAATATGCGAAGCAAGCTCAAGAACTAATCACAAGCACCGAGTCAAACGAACCACAGATCAGTCCGAATGATGTACTTAAGCAACTTCAACGAGCACAGTTGGACTTTGCGACATTCATTTCTGGCCAAGGCGAACGGGACGAAGGCCTCGCCATACTTTCCAGTTTGATTCAATCGCTCGAGAGTAGGCTTACTCAAGAAGAGATTAGTGATGTGGACGATTTGTATACTTTAAGTTTGGCGTATCAAAATAAGGGAAGTAATCTAACAGGCCCGAATTGGCTTAATGACTTTTCGGAAACCAATCATAAAGCATTGGCGATCCGTCGTGACTTGGTAAGTCGATTTCCCAGTAATCGATTGTTTTCGAATTTGTTGCGTTATAGTTTAACTGTCACAGCGGACTCTGAAGCGAGAAGTGGTAGGTTCGATAATGCATTAGAGCTTGCGGAAGAAGCTGCCACTTTGGGGGAAAAGCTTCGTATCGAGAACCCGGAAGATCGATTAGCCGGTTGGGAGCTTGGAAGCATACTACACCTAAAAGGGATGATCTTAGCGAGACTCAGCCGCTCTGCTGAGGCTCGAGATGCCTTTCTTAAGGCCCTTCCATACATCCAGAATCGGTGTGAAACGGACGATTCGGATATAATGTGGGTTCGTAGATTATTGGAGTGTTCGGTATACGCGGGAGAGACAGCGGTTCGAGATGGGAATCTCAATGAAGCGGCCGTGATCTATTCGAAAATGTTGGATTACTTGTCCGAGTCAGACAATCGCAGAGCGAGGCCTATTGGTGAGGAACCTTGGGCTCCGATGCTGTTAGCTGTTGCGATACGCAATTACGGACTGGTTCTCGAGGCGCAAGGGAGGTTATCCGAGGCGAATTTTTGGATTAGTCGTCTCCCCGCCGAACCGGATCCAGTTGTGTTGGAGAGTCTTGAGAGTCGAATGAAAGAAATGAGCGAACTGCGTATCGAGGAATTGATTGACCTGTCTAAAATGGCGGAACAATCATGTAAATTCGATCAGGCCCTTTTGATCTATGTAGAGATGTTTTCACGTGACGAGTCTGAGCGAGTAAGGGTATTCCCTCCTGTGGTTGCAATGGCTGTGCAGCAGGCGCTTCGGGCTTCGTTGAGAGACACGAGTCGTGCAACTGAGAGGCGTCAACTCGCTTTAGAATGGCTGCGATCCCATATCCTTCTCTGGCCGCTTCAGCCAACGGATACAGATGCCGTATATCGAAACGTGTTAGATCATTGGTCGGAGGAGGCTGTGTTAGGTTGGACTCGGATGGAGGATGGTCCCCTGCGCATGAGCGTAAAGGAGATCGAAGCTTGGGAGTCCCTTTGGCGGGGGCTTGAACGTCGATATCAGGTGAATAGGTTAAAGTAACACTTCAGAGCTTGATGTTTTTTAGGGGCGTGTTAGGTGTGTAGCTGCGATTGCGGTTAAAGACAACTCGCTACAGCTTGTGCAAAGTAGGCTTAACTTTGTTCTATCCACTGACACTATTCGAGATTTTGTAGGCAGTATTACTAATTGTGGGGCGATGGCATGGAAAATCGACCATGGAATTTACTGTGCACAGTAGAGCTTGCGCACTGCAACTAGTACCTTCTTTGCCGGAAAGGGGAGATTACGGTATACTTCTGGCCGTATTCCGCCACCTCCCTCACGATGACTTCCCATGCCAGAATTTGTCCGAATGCAGCTAGCTCGGATCGTGATCAACGATTTGACAAATCAACACGTACTGTTTTTGAAAGAATTCGATGGGGAAAAGCAATTCCCAATTGTCATTGGATTCTTTGAAGCGACGAGCATTGACTTACGAGTAACCGATTCTGACCGACCACCCCGTCCTCTGACACATGATTTGATCATTGGTGTTGCGCAATCTCTTGGCGCGACGATTGAATCGGTGGTGATCACGCGGTGCGAAGACGAAGTCTTTTTTGCAGCGCTTCGTCTGCGTCGAAACGAAGCGGTTATCGACGTTGATGCGAGGCCATCGGATGCGATTGCGGTCGCTTCTGCATTTCGCCCGATGCTTCCTATTCTGGTCGCAAAGCCAGTCTTTGATTCACTTGCCAATTAGCTTGCCCTCGCAGTAAACAAGGAACTTTTGTCATGTGGATATTTGATGCGCATCTTGATCTTGCACTCAATGGTGTCGATTGGAATCGCGATCTAAGACAGGGTGTCGATGACATTCGTGCCCAGGAGCAAGCGGCGGGGATGTTAGAGAAAGGTCGTCAAACCAACACGTTATCTTTTCCAGAACTACGTGTAGCAGAGGTACCTATTTGCTTGACAACGTTGCTTGCTCGGCAAGAAATGAATATCGATCACACGTTTGGATGGACATCACCACAAACCTGTTATGCGATGGCACATGCACACCTTGCTTATTACCGCGCGATGGAGCGTGCAGGAGTAATGAAGATGATTCGCACTCGAGGGGAACTTGCTGCACATTGGCAAGCTTACACTCAAGACCCGAATGCAACGACAATCTCCTACAACGGACTATCTAATGCCGTAACTTCGCCCGTACCGTTAGGATTTATCTTGACGATGGAAGGCGCAGATCCGATTTTAACTCCGGATACTGTTTATGAATTTCATGCAGCAGGTTTGCGAGCTTTGGGGCTTACGCACTATGGTACCAATCGATACGGAGGTGGTACGAGGAGCGAAGTGGGGCTATCACTCGATGCAATTGAACTGCTCAAGCATTGCGAGAAACTTGGGATCACCATCGATGTAACTCACCTATCGGATGTTGCCTTTTGGCAAGTGATCAAAAACTTCGATGGGCCGATTCATGCGAGCCATCAAAATGCACGAGCCATCTGCAACTGGCAGCGTCAGTTCAGCGATGAACAAATCCGTTTCGTGATCGAGCGCGGTGGAGTTTTGGGGGTTGCTCTCGACATCATTATGCTTCAAGAGGGATACGTACGAGGGATTACGAAGAACGCCGTCTCTCTTGAGCGTGCCGTAGATCAAATCGAACACATACGGAAACTCGCGGGTGGATCGATCGCGAACGTTGGGATAGGTACAGATCTGGATGGAGGATATGGTTGCGAACAAACCCCGGTGGATCTGAATCGATATCGCGATGTGCAGAAACTCGTTCCGCTGATGCTTTCGCGAGGATTTTCCGAAGAGGATGTTCAAGCAGTGTTCTATGAAAATTGGCTGCGGTTCTTCGCGAAGGCACTTCCCACTTCATGAGCAATCGTTTGCCATGGATGATTGACTATTGTCTAAATTAGAATCTTCGAGGCAAGACGGGTTCGGGAAGTGGGTTGACACGATCTCTGCTAGTTTGATTTTCTGGGCGAGGGATTGTCGGCCTCTTTGAGTCACCTTCGGATAATTTGAAAGGGTTCACCAGTAACTCATTGCGAATCTCGGAGATTCCCGGTTCAAAACCAAGGAGTGTTTCAGCCAACTCCCGTTCGCGTTCTGTTGCGACTTGGCCACTTAGCACTGCAACTCCGGCGATCCACTGAACTTCCACTTGCGGATACCCCGATCGTTGCAATCGGTTTTGAATTTCTGTCTGAAATTCTGGGCTAGGGATGACTTCCCCTCGTGCCGAATCGGTTTGCTCCAGTACAAGCTTGGGGTAGTACATGCTCTTTTTGGGAAGTGGCGGAAGTGGGCGATTGACTCTCTGGCTGCTAGTTTCAAGACGCAGTGTACTGGTTGCGGAAGGAGCGTTTCCGATCCCTACCGCTTGGCCAGCACCGACGAAGCCTTTCAATTCGGTACGATTTGATCCAACGAAATCACCTCGTTGGCGATTGCCGCGAACAAAGCGTCCATTTTGGGAGATCCCGCCACCGGGATTATTGCCGACACTTATTCCGTTAGCACCGATTGGTCCTGCTCCGGGTGCAGCATTGGTAAACGAACCCGTTCCGATGCGTCCGGATGGCGAGGTTTGTTGGATATTTCCTGGCGCACTACCAACGGTGCGGTTTCCAATCAATTGCGCGTTGGCTGTGGTGACTTGGCCAAAGGCACCGAGGAGCATCAACGATCCAAGAACAAACTGGATTTTACGGCGTGTCCGAGATGGATGATGAATCATGATCAACGTTCCTAGGGGTGTGAGGCTAGATGCCTTTGGCTTCTTCGATAACCGTTTCAGGATCGGAGGAACGCAGAGTTTCCTCTTTTTCCGATTCCGGTTGAACTACTTGACCGATGGATTCTCCGAGTCGGACCCAGTGTTCCGAATCGTTGAGTCGAATGAGTACTCGATCTGTTTCGATTTGTACGACTTGGATTTCATGTAAAGGGTTAGGGATCAATTTCCCTGACGTTACCTTTTCGATTCGTCCTCGCGCATCGGTAGCAAACCAAGCTTGCGTATCACCTTGGCGATTGACCGTAATTGCTTTGAGTTCCATTGCTCGAAGAGCTTTTGCGAATCCTTTTGCGAATGGATTACGTTGAACCAGTGCGTTACCGAGAGGTAACTCCGAGCTGGCCTCTTCCGTCAAATTCCAGTTGCTTAGAGAATCTGCAGAGGCAGCATCATCGAGGCAGAGAACTTGAATGCTTAAGTTCACATCGAGACGTCCGTCATTCCCAAGGGGGTTGAGACTAACAGAGCGAATCTTTTGCAGATGGCTTGCTTGTCTAAAGGCATCGAGAAAGGCAGTGAGTTTTGCGAGGGTTGTTTGACCTCGCAGCGAATAATCGATCCGGTGTCCGATTCGAACACGTTTGCCCCGTTTCGTTCGTGACTTAATCTCAATCGGTGTAGGTTGAGATGCATCGACACTTGCAGAAGCTAGTTGATAGCGATCAACCATTTCGAGCAGCCACTGTTGATAGAGCGACTTGGCCAACACGGGATCGGATGGGAGTGCGCGATGTTGGTATTCTTCGAGTCGCTTCGCAGCTTTTTGGGAAGCAAAGCGAACTTGGCCATCTTTCTGCAGATCCCCTTCGAGTTTATCAATGCTGGCCGCGTAGGCTTGCCGAGGCTCTTCAATCCAACCTTGATAGATCTGGTCTAAACCGTAGAGGCCGAACAAAGCACCAGCGGCGAGGAGCAACCATTTCATCGTAGGTGTCATGAGGGAACCTCCGCGGCTGGGGATGAGGACTGTGGTTTAATTGATGCGGGGGGAGCGGTTTCGGGCTTATTCTGTGGGACGTCAGAAGGAGATGATTCCAAAATGTTCTGTGACGAGTCAGGAGATTTGTCGTTCTTTTCGCCTTTTGATTTGGAAGCAGATTCCTTGGGCTTGGAATCGTCCGAGAGAGTAGCGGAACGGAAACGCCGCAAGCCAGGGGGCGTAAGGGGGAACTCGATATGGGACTCGAATTGCCAGGGATATTCTTGGGAATCTGGGTTTTGGGTGATCTGCTTGCTGACGATCGTATACTTGGCACCACGGATTCGATTTTCAAGTTCAGAGATTACTTCCTGGGATCGGACTTGCATGGCAAGATCGATGGAGCCGCTTCCTTTGGCATTCACAGCCCCAGAGAGTCGTCGCACAGTCGCGTCTTGACCATCTGGGAGGCGGCCAGCGAGGTCTGCCAATTCAGCGACCCAATCGACTTGATCGGTTAACCAACCTTCAATCGTAGCTACTTGGTCGGATTTCTCTTGGTACTTCGCGGTGACTTTGGACTCATCGCGGTAGTTTGTTTCCAGTCCTTTGACTTGGTCTTGTAGATCCCACACATCGGTCAAGAGGAAGTACCCTATGGTAGCTGCCGCGGCGGTGCCTAGCCCTCCGAGAGTCCCCCATCGGACCCACGGGTTTGGCGGAACAGGTGGTTTCTTTGGTGCCAACAAGTTGACCGGCAGGGACTGCCCTAAAATATCTAAAGCGGCCCCTGAGTTTGCTGCAGAATGCACTCCATCGGATGCGGTGGGCCCGATAACGTTCCAGCCGAGATACGGAGCGATCCATTGAACATGGACTTGTTCCTGCTGTTCGATCGCGGCACCGACGTTTCGCGCAAAGTCCCCAGTTTCAAAGATACACCAAGAGACCGAGCGTTCGCTTAACTCTGGCGGCAATAGCGTCAAGCAGCGTTTCGCTTCGGTGTCGATCTGTTCTGCGACTCGTTCAGGATCCTCTGCGCTGTATCGTAACGTCCTCAATAGCACCGGCACGTTTCCATGGCAGATGGCAATCTCGGCTTCCCCAGCGAAAAGGTGCATTGCGATGACAACCGACTCTCGCTCCATTCTCACATCTTGAAGCAAGCGGAGTGGAGCAAGTTGACGGGAGCCGACCGCAAGAAGCTTGAACCCGGCGGATGTGCATTGTTCTTGGAGTGAGGTTAACTGACGTTGAGAGAGAGCAAATGCAAAAACTTGCTGCGTTCCCGAAGATTCTGAATCGGATGCAGACAGTTCGGGTGGCGCATAAAAATCGATCACTGGAGGATCAGGCGATTCACCTTGCTGTTGTTCAACTTCCGTTGCGACCAGCGACGGGAGTTCTTCCGCAGAGGCAGGAGGCAGGTTTAATGGGAGCAGATCTAATTCCGGGCGCGAAAGTAGAACAACAATCCCTTTGACTGAGATTTTTTGTTCCTTGAAGTGCTCTGCGAGTGCGACGAGTGGCTTTGTCGCCTTCGGTTCGTCGGAGTTTCCTTCAGAGCTTTCGCTCGATTCAATCGCTAGCCGGAGAGTTCCGATTTCAGAACTTTTCACGTTCCGAACATTTGGGGAAAGGACGAAGTAAGAAACCGAGTCGCGATCCCAGTGCACCACCGCCAGCCGTCCGGTTAAAGCCTGGGCGGAGGATTTTCTTTGAAATAAGGAGAATCGATCTAGGAAGCTCATGGAACGCCAGGTTGTAGGGATTCTGCGGGGAAGCCACGGTCCCAAGGGTGCCAGACTTGCAGATCGCGGATTTGGGCTGGGATTTGTCGCGCGTCGATCACAACGGTACATCGAAACACCGGGCTCTTTTCATCCCGGAAACCTACCGATTGTAATGAAAAAACGTCGCTTCTCGCCGTTAAAAACGGTTCTAACTCAACCAACTTTCGAACATCGACCAATCCTTTTTCGAGCAGCCAAGCGATGGAGCGAATTCCATCCTCTGGGCCTCGCATCGTTGCCTCTTTCCTCGTCTGAACGATTTTTTGCGCCAAGGCTGGGTCAATTCCTGGGATCGCAGAGAGGACCACGGCAGGGGCAGCCGTCAAGTCGACTCGACCTTCGATCACCGGTTGTGATTGAACTGTCGCATGCTCCATCAGTTTAAGCATCGCGGATCGGAACTCCGGATTGCTGCTTGTCCAAGGACTGGTCATCATTTTGTTCGGTCCTCTGTTATTCGCTCCGTTGCCAACTGGCGCGAGATCTAACTCGATGTCGACCACTTCGAGAGGAGAGCGAAGTTGGTACAGAGCGGGTTGTTGCCAATTCGGTACCCATTGCTCGGGTGTAACACGTTCGGCTTGAAGACTACTGCTTGCCCCATTGCTCGGTTGCGAAGAGGGAGAACTTGTCGTTCCAGGGGACGAAGATGACAATCTCGAAGCGCTCGTCGATGACTGATTTTGCGAACTGTTGTTGGAATTCGCTGGCAAATTCCCCTGCGCTTTTGTTGGAGCACTTGTTGGAGTATTCGAAGAAGTGTTCCCGTTATTATTGAGGGTTGGTGACGTGGATAATCTAGAGGTTCGCCGTTCGCTGATGTTTTGCGCTTGGGGCGTACCAGAAGGTGAAGTACCATTGCGAGATATAGGGCTTTGATTCGTTGAGGATCCGGGTGAGTTCCCTCCTGGCGTTCGACCTCGATTGGTACTGTTTCCTTGCAAAGATCTAGTATCGATACCAGGACCGTGTTGTCGCATAGCGATGATAAAGTTCGCTTGAGAAACGGTTAGGACTTGGGTCAACTCCTGATGAAGCTTTCGCAAATCAGGTTGATTGAGAACGATCTTTGGGGTGCCATCCGGACGTTCGTTGCGTTCGCCTTGAACCCAGCTCAAGTATCGTTTCCAAGCACCTGAATTAGTGTTCGAGTCGCCGCCAAGATCGTCAGTACTTGGAGTGGACATTGCCCCTGCGGTACTGGAATTCGAAGCATCAAGCGACGTTGTGCTGTTTCGAGAAAGCTCCTTAAGCATTGGGTTGCCGGACATCGAGGCGTTCGGGGCGATTAGCAGTTTCTCCAGCAAAGATGATTCCCAAGGGTCTATTTGGTAGTTCTGATCGAGGTCACCACCGAACCATCGCAGTCGAACCAGATCGTTTGCTTGGGCTTTTTGTTGACGCTGTGCGGGTGATTGAAGTCCACTTGAACTTGCGTTTGCAATTGCATCTTGTGCCATTGCTGCTGCGGTGCGTACGCCGAATTGAGCGAGCCAAGTATCGACTGTCTCTTCGTCCGCGTCGGGAAGCTTGAGCAAGATGCTCCTAGCGATTCCTGGACGAGATTGATTCCAACGGATTAGGGTAGGTATATGGAGCTTTCCACCCTCGTTTTCCACTCCCCATTCCCATGAGCGATTGACATCCGATGCTCCTGTTGTATCAATCGATTGCTCAGAGTTTTCGCCACTTGCGATAATTGCAAATCGCCATTGGGATTGCGAATCATTCTCCTTTGATGGATCTTGCGAGGATACGATCAGGGGTCTACCGAAGAATTTCTCAAGAGACCCGTTTTTAAGGATCGCCTGGCGCATGCGAAGCGGTTGTTCCAGAAAACTCGATGCGAACTCCACACCGCTCAGTGCTGCAAGTCTCGCTTGGGCTTGTTCTTCCTGCAGTCGTGTAAGTCGATACTCGTTTTCCATTTCGAAGGAGTAGCGGTAGGCGGCCAACGATGTGAGCATGACAAGAACGACCACTACAAGCAGTGCCATGCCTGACCTTTGGCTTGACGACCGCGCAGCGACTTTCTTTCGTAGCTTTCTCATGGTCTCCCCCGTGACGTTCGGATTTGGGGAGCTGACGGTAACGAGGGAGATGCCAATGGCATACGATCGCGGCGTCCAGTCTCGACAATGATTACATAGGTATTGTCCGTGACATCCGTAAGCCTCTCGTTGCCCATGTCGGGTTCCATGAGTTCGCGACTCGCGGTTGCTTCTGGATCAAAGAGCGGATTCTCCATTTCTTCTGTCTCTGATTCGGAGGATTCCTCTTCGGACTCCTTGGGTGGCGGGATCGGCTTCTTAAACTCTGATACCGCAGGAAAGTCAAAGGTGATCGCAACCGCCCGGGGCACGCCACCTTGAGACGAAGAACTCCATTGAGCTAACCATGTATTGCCATCTGAGTAATGAAATTTCGGCTTTACAACTCCATAGAGCTTGGTTTCTTTCATTGGTGGGATCCATTGCGACTCATTATCGATCATCGATTCCAGTGTGGTTCCTCGGGGGGGAGCATTGGGATTCGACGCAGTATCATTCGCGCCTTTGCGTTGTAGCCTCGGCGTCTGCATACCGTTTAACGGCTGATTCGAAGCTAGGTACGCATCGAAGTAAGATTGTGGTATCCATTCCCTTCGAACCAATTCATACTGAATTGCATCTGGATCTTGGATCTCTGCAATCGGCTGCGCGTCCTCCGCGGTTTGAACTGGTTCGAGACGGTATTCGACTTCGAGTAGGCCACCACTCCAAATGGAACTTTTCCATTGCTCCATGGCTGCTTCTTCGGGAGTTGTGGTCATCGATTCGATTGACAGTTCCTGTCCGTTGCTGCTGACAAATGGTGACTCATTGGTATCTGCTAAACGTTGCAAGAAGGGAACAGGATCAATCGATGGAACCATGTTCGCAAGAAAACCAGAAACATCTCCTTCGAAGTTCACTATACCTGCCTGTGGATCATTCCCAAGACTTCCCGTTGCGGGTCCTTTTGCCAAATGATCAAGATCTTGGCTTAGCCAAGCACGGGTGAGCCTCAGGACCCGAATTCGTTGGGTCAATTTCCAACTGCGCTCTTGGGATCGTTGCAGGGATTCCATCATCCCCCAGCCCAACAGCATAAGCACCGACAGCAACCCGAGTGCGATCATCAGTTCAAGGAGCGTATAGCCTTTGGCATTCCGTGAAGTACGTTGCAAACGGGTCATCACAGCCCTCGGCTTAAGGAGGAGTTTGAGAGCCCGGCATCTCCGGAGCCGGATTCACCAGTAGGCTGTCTGCGCAACAATCTTTGTAATTGAACGAGTGGCTTTGAATCCGTAGCACCGAGACTTGCAGTATCCGCCGAATCGTACAACTCCACAGTGATTGAGATCAACTCACTAGGGGGTGGAGGGACTGGAGTTGATGGGGCGAGCGGACTTGATGCGTTCCCAGGGCCAAGTTGATTCGCACCAATTGGATTCGCAAAGTTGCCTTGTCCCCCGAGCGAAACGTTTTCTCCGCTAGGGTCGAACGAAGACGAGAGAGAGCCCGCTTCAACCATTGTGACCGGTTCGATCACAACTCGATAGGCTCTCGGTTCTGGACCTCCGAGGACTGATGAAAAGGATTCTTGTGCCGTGCCAGCGTAGACCGCTAGCACTGTTTCATCCATGATCGATACGGCTTGTACCAACGCGTTGATCCGTGTTTCCGCTTTGCTCCCGAAGCGAGTGCCGAGGGAGATCAGTGACAAGAGCACCATGGCGCTTGCCGCCAGGATGGCAGTCGCGATCATTACTTCCAACAGGGAAAATGCGCGACGCAATCCACCCGACCGAATCATCGGATAACCTCAAGTTCCCCTGTTGCGGCGCTGAAAGATACCGTGATGGTTTGACGCGCTTTGGTGTCGAACAAGGTGATCTCAGCGTCTCTGCCTCGCCCTTCGGCGCTCATCGGCAAGCACCAGCTGTGGCCCGAAATGGATTGATCGTCGCCATCACCGCTGGCAACCAGTGCATCGCTACCGGTCGAGCTACTTTCGGTGCTACCTGGGAATGGGCTATCGCTTCGTTCGTCTTCGTCGCTTGTTGAAACCGAGAAAGAGTCATCGGTAGAACCTCCGGCTAGCTCGTCGAGCCAAGCCACTGAGAAAATAACGATATTTGAGGGTAGTTTCCAAGTTCTTGGAGTAACGCCAGACACAGCATTGTTCTCATCGCCATTGACCGAAGACTCGAGAGGGCTTCGTTTTAGAGGTGGT
Organism: Pirellula sp.; assembly: GCA_040373655.1. Classification (GTDB taxonomy): domain Bacteria; phylum Planctomycetota; class Planctomycetia; order Pirellulales; family Pirellulaceae; genus JBKCUI01. Next base: position 17,475 of record JBEICB010000039.1, read on the forward strand.
ATATTGGTAGTGTCTTGAAGGATTGATGCGGAGGTGTCTTCGCGACGGCTGGGGGCAAGCTCGCCGGCGATCAAGCTATCGATACCACCTGAGCGAAGTTCATTTTCACCCTGTTGGATGTGCAGAAACACCGGAGCGCCGGTCATCATCGCTTGGTATCGCCCATCCTCAATCGCTTCGCGTAGTTTTTGTGTCGCCTCACTGAGTTCGGCTTTCCGCATTGGACGTGCGATGCTTGGCCACGCTATAGCGAGAATGCCTGCAAGCAAAACGACAACAATCATCATTTCTAAGAGCGAAAATCCTTTTCGCAGGTTGCGAGCATTGGCTGCATTTCTTTTCAACGTCATACGACCATTCCGTCTGTGAGCGAAACTTGGCTGGTGGCGGCAAATGGTTTGCCGCAATCACTCGCGATTACTTCTTGTCCGAATCGGACTCGTCCGAAGCGGCTTGGTTGCTGATATCATCGGCAGTCCCGGGCTGGCGATCCGGTCCCAGAGAGAAAATCCTAGGGAAACTGTCGGTCCCTTTGCTGTCTTCTGATTCACTCGTTTCGAATTCATACTGGAATTCGCTGCCCCAAGGATCGCGAGGCAATTTGCCACCTTCGATATACGGGCCATCCCAGTTTTTCGCCAACGCTTCGTCTTCGGGTGCTGCAACCAGGAGTTGCAGACCTTCTTCTGTAAGCGGGAAGGACTTCATGTCCACTGCATACATCTTAAGCGCGGAGGCAAGGTTCCCGATTTGAGCTTGAGCGGTGCGGATATCGGCTTTCTTTTGGGTGCCTAGCAAGCGTGGGCCAACGATTGCGATCAATCCGACGAGGATAATCAACACGATCATCAATTCGAGCAACGTCAAACCTTTGCGTTGTTTTCTTTTCATTGTGGATAATTCCTTTCCTATTTATTGGTTTAGTTTTTATGTGTTTCGGTTACCCGACTGAAGAGTTTAGGTCAAAGACAGGAAGAAGTACGCCGACGATGACAAACATCACCATGCCACCGATGAAAATCAGCATCATTGGTTCGATCATCCGCACCAGGACTTCCAGCTTTCTTTCAATTCGTCCGTCGATCCTATCTGCGATCTTCACGAGGACTTCGTCTAGCGTATTAGATTCTTCTGCAACACGGATCATCGCCATGACCTGAGGAGGAATCAGCCCGCTTGCCGCTAATGGTTTCGAGAGTGAATCCCCCGCCGTTACGTTATCCACAGATTTGAGCATGGCTTCGGCTAACAGAATGTTCCCGGTTGACTCACTGCTGATGCGCAGGGCTCGCAAGAGTGGTACACCGTTTTTGAGCATCGTTCCGAGGACTCGACAAGCTCTCGAGACGGCAGCGTCGTGGAAGATGTCACCGGCCACTGGCGTTTTTAATTTCAGTTTATCGATACTTCGTCGTCCATGTTCTGTTTTCATCCAACGGAAGACTCCGAATGCCAAGGCGACAATCGCGAGAATGACGAAAAGACCATAGTGCATCAATACGTGGCTAGCCGTCAGCAATACGACTGTGATGATTGGGAGTCCGGTCCCATTTTGTTCTAACCGATCGAAGAACGGTTGGAACTTAGGTACTAAGAAAACCACCATCGCCGCAACGATGATTGTCCCGACCACGCCTAGAATCATTGGATAGGTCAGTGCACCGATGATCTTGCTTCGCATTTCGTCTTGTTTTCGAAGGAAGTGAGCAGTGCGTTGTAGGGATTCTTCGAGGAACGCTCCTTCTTGACCCGCGCGAACCATGCTGAGGGTCAACTCGGAAAAGATTGTTGGATGTTTTCCGAGAGCCACGTCTAGCGTATCACCTTGTGAGACAGCGTCGTGGATTGCCAAGCAGGTTTCTTGAAGTTTTGGATTCTCCGTCGCATCGGAGAGGATCTTCAGCGACTCGAGCATTGGCACTCCATTGGACAGGAGATCCGCTAACTGTGCACAGAAGTCGGCGACTTGCTCTTTCTTCACTCGCTTTGGCAAAGAGAGGGTAATCGGTTTTGACTTTGATACCGTATCCTCGAGTCGCATGGGATACATGGCTTGCGCGCGGAGCTTTTGCATCGCTTCAGCGCGCGTTGGCGCTGCGATGATTCCGGAGAGTTTTTCTCCGGTGCTCGATTTCGCGGTGTAAGCAAACTCAGCCATGTGTAATTGATGTGTCTAAGCTATAGGTTTGTTGTTCGTATTTTTGGTTATCAGATCAGTCCGCTTTGGTTACACGCATGACTTCATCGATGGTTGTGATCCCGGCGAGAACTTTGTTCCATCCATCGACGCGCAGGGTATCCATTCCGTTGCGTATCGCGGCCTGTTTGATCACGTCAGTCGTGCCGGCTTGCGTTAACAGATGGCGGATTTCGTCGTTGGTAACTAATAGTTCGTAGATCCCCAAACGTCCGCGGTACCCATTGCGGCGGCAACGTTCGCAACCAACCGGCCGGTACAGTTGCAAGTTAGGATCCAAGCGTTGTTCGACGGGGAAATCATCGGGCAAGTCATCGGGGTCGGGGTGATAGGGTTCTTTGCAGTCTGGGCACAGGACCCGCACGAGTCGCTGTGCTAAAACACCTTCTACAGTGCTTGCCACGAGAAACGGTTCGACTCCCATATCACCTAAACGCATAAACGCTCCAGCGGAATCGTTGGTGTGCAGGGTGCTGAAAACCATGTGACCGGTCAGTGAGGCTTGGGTTGCGTTTTCGGCTGTTTCTAAATCTCGAATTTCCCCAACGAGGATGACATCCGGGTCGTGCCGCAAAATCGCACGCAAGCAAGCGGCAAACGTTAACCCAACTTTGGAGTGGACTTGAATTTGATTGATCCCCTCGAGTTGATACTCGATAGGATCTTCGGTGGTCACGATCTTGATATCTTCAGATTTGATCTCGCTCAGAGCGCTGTAGAGCGTTGTAGTTTTTCCAGAGCCCGTCGGACCGGTAACCAAAACAATTCCGTGTGGGAGACGAATGAGTTTTTGGAACTGTTCGTAGACCTTGTCGGGCATGCCGATTCCCTTGAGAGAGAACTTTAGATTCGACTTGTCCAACACCCGCATTACGACGCTCTCACCGTGAAGCATCGGGATTACAGAAACTCGAACATCGATCTCCCGACCGGAGACTCGCAGCTTGATCCGACCATCTTGCGGAACACGCTTTTCTGCAATGTTGAGCTTGGCCATGATCTTGAGCCGACTGATGATCGCCGCACGGAACTGGTTCATTTCCGGGGGGGTGGGTTGCCTTTGCAAAACACCGTCGATACGGTGCCGAATCTTGAGTCCGGCTTCTTGGGATTCAATGTGGATATCGCTCGCACGCGCTTCGATAGCCTCGGTCAAAATCTCGTTGACCAACCGCACCACTGAGGCCTGCTGGGCCTCTTCGGCATCTTCAAGGCTATCGGGATCCAGTCCTTCGAGCATTTCAACTTCGCCGCCCTGCAGACGCTGCAACGCGATCAGACCATCGATGGTCTCCGAGCCAATCCCCAGAAACTTCTTGGTGAGTCGTTGAATGGTTTCGGAAGTTGCCATTACCGGTCGGACTTCGACCTGTAGTTCGGAGGCCACGGAGTCGATGGCGGCAAAATCGAACGGGTTGCTAACCGCTAATCGCAGCCAGCCGTCCCCTTTTTCAAGCGGGAAAACCGAGTGTCGGTGAATCAACTTGGCGGGGAAACCATCCAGTGCATCGCCGGTAACGTCTGATTCGTCCGAGCCGAGCCACTCGATTTGCATCGACCGCGCCCCGGTTTCCAGTAGTTCAATGGAGCTAGGAAAACTCCAGCGTTCGACGAGCGTGTCCAAGGGGGCACCAGCATTGAGGCAGTCAGCAAGCTCGCGCAGCTTTACCGAATCGAGCACCGGCTGCATGCCATTTGCGTTCGAAATCATGCGTCAATCCTGTTGAAACAAGAACGTTCGCTCCGCGAACTTGTTATGGTAGGTGGGGTTGGGCGGGATGGCTTGGGCCGAAAGTTCGTCGTGCGAGGAGGATCGCACGTTCGAGACGCTTCGCTCGCTGACTTCTTGTCTCTGGCCCAGTGGGTGGGGCGCTTAGTTTTCCTAAGCTGTGTAAAGTATCTTTCGGCATCAAGTTGCGGTCAAGCTTGATCCGAAGCCCTGGAATGTTTGTAATCGGTACAGATTATCAAACCAATTAGTTCGATTTGAGTTTGGTTGTTGGTAACGCAAGAATGACAAAGGTTCTAAAAAACCATTCATTGCGTAATACATAGCGTTGTATTACTGCAAGGGGGAAATAAGTTCCATTGGCGTGGGTGATATGTGTAAACGACCGGATCCCGAGGAGAGCGTGCTGTATCGAAGATTCTGAATCACCGACTGTTTTGTTAAGAAAATATTATTTAGCGATTTTGGGATTTAGTCCGTTGGAGGCACCTCCGGAAGAGGGGTATGAGCTAATTCAAGCGTTTAGGTGCGTTTGGAACGTCGACGCGATGTTGGGAGCCGTGGGTTTTACCAAGTTGCTCGGCGGCACCATCACGGAAGTCTCTAGCGGTGCGATAGGAAGTTACAAGACGGATTCCGCATTCGAGGAAGAGCCAGTCTTTCGCTCGTCGTTGCACTGCGATGGAGCGTTGCAGGACAAGTTGCCGGTTTGCTTCGGCTTGTTGCGATGCATTATTTTGTGGGTCCGATTTTGCTGCGGTGTTAGCGTGAGGGTTCTGAGGGTCGCTTGATGCATTTGGAGCCCCGACATTTTTGGGGAGTGAGGAGACGTAGCCTTCTGCGTAGGATGCACCGCTTCCTCGTGCGTAGCCACCGAACAGAAGTCTTGCGGCGGTAGCGATGGTAATCATCAGTTCACGGAAGAGTTGGATAGCATTTTCAACATCCATGCGTGGCCCATAGAAGAAGAACAGGGTGCGGTGTCCTTTTCGGGACGAGTACCATTGTGTCATGGGGAAGATATGTTCGGTCAGATAGTTTGCGAGATCTTTTTCCCACGACAGAGCTCGAGAGCCGCTTACCGGGCATGCTTGTCGAGTGTAGAGGATTGATTCGATGCCCTCATCGCTCGCGAGATCTGCGCGGCTGAGGTTATGACGAAGCATGAGGGCTTGCATCATTCTGAGTGCATTTTCCCGTTCAGCTTCAGTTGCTGCTTGATTGCGAGCGGTATTATCGATCGCTCGGAGTCGGTTGATGATTTTCTCGAATTCGGCTTGTGTTAAGTCACCGGTTTGTCGCTTTTCGTTTCCTGCTGTGGAATCTGAACTGCGGACAGCTTGCGGTCCAGCGGTCCAAGCGTTCGTGACATAGTATGCGCCTTCGTCTCGCGCATCCCATGTATCGTGTAGAACGTGATCGATGACAGTGCAAAGGTGTGCGGTAGATCTGCCGATACGTTGGCACTGGATTATGTTTGGCCCTTCGGGCAAACGGATTTGTTCGATGAGTTCCAAATTGGGATTGGGAGTTATCACTGCGACTGGGTGGTTAGGGATCCAGCCAAGTTCATTGAGGTAGGGGCCGTAGATGCTGCTTGGGACGCCATTTCGGGGGGAGGATCCGTAGCGTGATTTGAGCGTTTCGTAGACTTCTCGGTATGCGATACCGGTTGCGATGGAGATGGAGCGACTGACACAATCTCCGGTCATACCGACAAATCCGCCAACGGATCGACCGCCGTCATTCCACGAAAATTTTTTAATGGGTTGCATGGTGCGAGGAGTGCGTTCGGAATAGCTATTCGGGGTTCAATTAGGTTGTTTGAAGAATGTCCTTAAGAACGTGCGCTGGATCGACGCCGGTTAAGCGTGCATCTAGACCTTGGAACTTGGCAGAGAACCGTTCATGGTCGATACCGAGAGTGTGCAGGAGGGTTGCGTGGAAATCCCGCACATGAACAGGTTTATCGACGATGTTGTATCCGAAGGGGCAAGTTTCACCGTAGAGCGTACCACCTCGGATTCCACCGCCGGCCATCCACATTGAGAAGCAACGGGGATGGTGATCACGTCCGTAGTTGTCTGCGGTGAGTTTTCCTTGGGAGTAGTTGGTACGTCCAAATTCCCCCCCCCAAACGACGAGAGTATCTTCTAGCAGTCCACGTTCTTGGAGGTCTTGCAAAAGTGCACCGGTGGGTTGATCGGTTTCAGAGCATTGGGTGCGCATACCGCCGGGTACGCCGCCGTGATGATCCCAGCCTTGGTGATAGAGTTGGATGAACTTCACTCCCTTTTCTGCGAGCCTACGTGCGAGCAAGCAGTTAGCAGCGAATGTCCCTGGCGTGCGAACTTGGGGGCCATACCGGTCGAGCGTTGCTTCGGATTCTGACGATAGGTCGGTGACTTCTGGAACGCTCGATTGCATCCGATATGCCATTTCGTATTGTGCGATACGAGCAGTTAATTCGGGATCGGCAGTCCGTTCAGCTTGGACTTTGTGTAATTGTTCGAGTCGATCGAGCATCTGACGTCGACTGGCGTTATCGATACCAGGAGGGTTGGTCAGATAGAGGACAGGTTCTTTTCCTGACCGGAACTGGACACCTTGGTATCGTGCAGGGAGAAATCCCGAACCCCATAGGCGTGAGTAAAGGGGTTGATCGACTTTACCTTTCGTGATCAGGACGACGAAGCAAGGAAGATTTTCGTTATCGCTACCGAGTCCGTAGTGCATCCAAGCACCAATGCTAGGACGACCGGAAATTTGATTACCAGTTTGGAGGAAGGTGATTGCGGGGTCGTGGTTGATCGCTTCGGTGTACATCGAGCGAATAATAGCCATTTGGTCAACGTATTTGGCGGTATTTGGAAGGAGTTCACTGACCCAAGCGCCACACTGGCCGTGTTGCGAGAATTTGAATGCGGAGCCGGCGAGAGGTAACACTGCTTGGTTGCCAGACATACCGGTCAATCGTTGTCCGGCTCGCACGGAATCCGGTAGAGGTTGTCCTTGTTTTTCGTTCAAAAGGGGTTTGTAGTCAAAAGTTTCTAGTTGGGATGGGCCACCGGCCATGAACAAATAGATGACACGTTTGGCGGTAGGTCGATGGTGGGTCGGGTTGAGAGTACCATGTGTGGGAATTCCGGGCTGAGTTATTCCAGTTCGAGTCCCATCGGTGGGCGAGGCGCAAGCGGATTGCTGATCGCGATGGAGCAAATCGTTTAATGCGATAACGCCGAGGCCGAGTCCGCCGCGGCATAGCCATTCGCGGCGGGCTTGCACAGCGAGGGCGGCTTGATCGATATTCGCAATGTTGTCGAGTGTCATGGCACTTGGGATTTTCGAAAGCGAGAGGGAGCTAAACATAGCAAACGCACGGCAAATGCCTACGCTTTGTTATACCCCACAACCGTTTTCTGAACCACTGCGAGAGCCGTTTGCCCGCCAGAGTTAAAAAGAGAATGTTGAGCATAGAATCTGGAGGTCGTAAATCATACCTAGAGGTGGAAAACTCAATCAGTTTCCAATTGATCTACCACTGAAATCACGGGTAGATGAACCAATGGATTCTCGTGAGACGTCGTGTAACTGGTACTGCCTAAATTCGATATCTATCGAGTATCCTCACTGGATAACCGGCGTGAGGTTTGTGAAGAATATCGATCAATGTCTTGCAATGATCGATATCATGGTGTGGGAGACGACGTTGCGTTTGCGGCGAATCCTTTGCAGAATTTGTGATCGATGGACCGATTGTTTTGGAGGATGGGGTGTAATTGGCGACGAGAATAGCGAGAAATTTTGGGAAACCGGTATGGCTTATTTCGTTTTGATGGCAGTTCTGTGAAACACACAAATTCCGGTTACAGTTTCCGACATGTTCTTGGTCCGTCCGCAGCGGGCCACACGACGCTTACTTATTTGAGTCAGCAGTTCAATCATTCGAGTCGAGATCAGTGGATGGAGCGACTTGAGGCAAAAGAAATTCGACTTGATGGCTCCGTTGCTAGAGGTGATGAGAGAGTCAAGCCAGGCGACGTATTGATATGGGATCGCCCTGGCTGGATCGAAAACGTGGTCCCGATCAATTATCGGGTAATTTACGGTGACGAGTTTTTGATTGCTGTGCATAAACCGAGTGGGTTACCGACGCTACCTGGTGCGGGTTTTTACCAAAACACTTTGCTCACATTAGTTCGACTTGCGTATCCCACAGCCACTCCTCTGCATCGCCTTGGGCGTGCCACTTCTGGCATTGTTCTGTTTGCCTTGGATCGTGGGATTTCGGCGACGATGTCCAGGCAATGGGAGGCGGTACAGAAGGAATACCGGACACTAGTGAAAGGGGACATGCAATTTGATTCGGTTTGTATTCAGACCCCGATAGGATTACTACCACATCCGCGACTTGGTGCAATCTATGGTGCCTCTTGGGGGGGCAAGAGGTCGCGAAGCGTGGTTACCGTCTTGCAACGGAGAGGGGATTCGACGGTGTGTTCGGTGGAGTTACTAACCGGAAGGCCGCATCAAATTAGGATCCACCTCTCATCGATTGCTTATCCGTTGCTTGGCGATCCCGTGTATGGAGTGGGATGGGGGATTGTTGATAATCCGGGGCTTCCGGGAGATGCGGGTTACTGGTTACACGCACATCGGATTCGGTTCATCCATCCGGTGACGAAAGAGGCTATTCGGGTCGAAGCTCCATTTCCGGAATGCTTGCGAATCGACGAATATGGTAATGTTTGAGGTCCGGCGTACCCAAGTTAGGTAACGATACCAATCGACCCAGATCAGACAGCAGAAGATCTTCCTCCCGAGACCACAGATCCAGAACAGGACGATTGCACTCCAGTATGGCGTAAAATTTTTCCAACTTCTATCTCCTTGCGGTTCTCCCTAGCGTGCGTCACCCCAGCGTTGGAAAACTCTTTTTTGAATCATCGGAAAAGCGATACCGAAGCATATCCACAATACGCTTAGCAATTGGATTAGTGCTTACAACATCCGCTGAAACTGGGACTTTGATTCCGGTGGTTAGCTTGAGAAGATTTCGCTCACGAATATAAAAACAGACCGACGCCCTTATCCTACGGCGAACCGGGGCTCGCCGAAGTTAGCGGGAAATGAGAGGCCGAGTAAGCCAGAGAGGCCGAGTAAGCCAGAGAGGCCGAACAGCGAGATTAGCCACCAATTTTTCGGACAGTTTTTCGCAGGTCATTAGGGTCAAACTGGCCAGGGGGTATTTCAGACAAAATCTTTTGAATTCGAAGTTCGGAATCCAGTCTAATGACACGGTGTATTTTCTCAATCCGAGGGGGCTTGAAAGAGGGGGCGAATCAAATTAATCGACCGCGGGGGATTGTGAGCATCCGTACTACCGCGTTGATTACGAAGACGCCAAATTTGGATAGTGAAAATGCTTGTAGATGTATAAAAAAAGCCGATACCCAAATCGGGTAACGGCTCAAAGTTTTAGATAATCTGTTTTGGGCGAGGGCCCAAATGGGACTTAGTAGCGTGAACCGCGTGGGGAATGATCACGACGGTCGCCATAACCGTTGCCACGTCCGCCATTGTAACCACCGCCACCGCCACCACCACCCGAAGAACGGCTTTCGCGTTCGCGAGCTTCGTTGCAGGAGATCGTTCGGTCTCCGAGCGACGATTGATTCAGTCCTTCAATGGCTGCACGAGCTTCGTTCGAATCGTCCATTTCGACGAATCCGAAGCCACGAGAGCGGCCGGTTTCGCGATCCATAACGATGCTAACCTTGCTAACGTTCCCGTATTGGGAGAATGCATCCCTGAGTTCCGTTTCAGTTGTTCGGAACGAGAGGTTGCCAACGAAAATATTTGTCATAACAGTACTCCTATCCAATCCACACAACCATCCTCTAGCCAGTACTAGGAGCTTCTTACACGACGGAGTAACCGCCAAAGACCCAAGTCCGTGGGACATGCGAGCAAATCAGAAAAACAACTTAAGAATGCCGCCCAAGACCACCGTCTTGGTAAAAACCGCGATTCTTTTCATACGCCAACCGACAGCAAACCGAATCCCAAGAAGAACTGAAGTAACCCGAGACGGGACTTGGATTCATTTCAAGAAATCGCTTCATCAACTGCAAATTAGACAGCTCAATTGTTGCATTCCCATAGCCCAAAGTCAATTGTAATTTCTGCTTATTCGCGACTATGTTGTCTTTGGATTCAATTTCTTATCGGTACGGGCCTCGTTTTGTTGGTCGATGACTTACTGTGGCAGGTTTCAATCGATAGCCGTACCGATCTGGAGGGCAGATTGCACTCTATCTCGCAAATCCACCCAATCCCCCTTTTGGTTTGGCAAATCCGATCGATATGAGTGATCCTGTTTCAGGGACTTGGGCCAAGATGGTCATCCCCTAGGTTTGTGTGTATCCATTCGTCAAAAGCCAGCGTTCCGCTTCCAAGTCAGGCGTGGCAGCTGTATTCAGTGGTTCGTGTCCATGGCAGGGAGACAGGCAGTCATCAAGCAAGCCCACTGCTGATTGAGAAACGTTGTGGGGGGACAGTACAGGAGGTCAAAGAGAGAGCGCTGACGCGCGGATGAAGTTAGGAGACTGAACACAGGGCGATCCGCGACCATGGTGTCGCAGATCGCGTTCGTTACGAAGAGGAGTCAATCTTGGATTTACTGCATGGTTTTCGGATCGAGTTGTGAGAAGGGCAACTCGAAGGTTTTCATCATGCCTTCGATGTCTCCCGACTTCAGACCTTGTGTGAACCAGTAAGCACGTGCTTCGGCGCTACCATGGGTAAATGAGTCTTTGACGACGCGACCGGTGGCTTTCTTTTGCAGTACGTCGTCACCAATTCTGCGCGCGGTGTTTATCGCATCTCCGATGTCGCCTTTATCAAGAATACCCTTCATTTGTTGAGCGTGGTGAGCCCAGACCCCTGCAAGGTAATCAGCTTGGAGTTCTAATCGAACGCTTAGCTGATTCGATTCGATCTGGCTTGCCTGCATCTGCATACGTTGAATTTTCATGGACAAACCGAGAAGATTTTGGATGTGGTGACCAACTTCGTGAGCGATCACGTAAGCCATGGCAAACTCTCCTTTGGCTCCTAGGTCTTTTTCCATGCTGCGGAAGAAGTCAAAGTCGAGGTACACGTTTTTGTCTCCGGGACAATAGAACGGACCGACTGCTGCTGTCGCATCACCGCAAGCGGAACGCACGGCACCGGTGAACAACACCAGCTTTGGTTCTTCGTAGCGAGCGTTGAGGTTTTTGCGGAACAACTCGGTCCAAACGTCCTCGTTATCCTTCAAGACGACGCTGACAAATTTCTTGAGATTGGCGTCTTTATCGTTTTCTGCCGATGGAGGCATACGGGTTTGCTGTTTTCCAGTCTGTTGACCGGCTTGTTCTAGCAATTGCCGCGGATTTGCACCCAATATCATCGAGATCACCACGCTCAGAATGAGGAACAGCAACCCACCCCCAGCCATTCCGGCAACAGGCATTGCAGATCCACGCCGATCCTCGACATTTTGAGATTCTTCTCTTCCTTCCCAGCGCATCGTATTTTGCCCTTACAAAAACCAGCAATCGATAAATGAAACGGGGTGCGAACGGTCGTGAGCTAAATTGCGCGACCTAGCGACTCCCGCTTAGCGAACTATACGAAGCGAATTTTAGTCTTTTCGTTCCATCGGGCTTGGGGGGCAGAGCAAATTTCCCGAATAAATTTTCAACTCTTTCAGTTGGCTTGCTGGCGTAAAACTACCGCAACTGTTTTCAAAATGATCTTCAGATCCAGCCATAGGGACCATTCTCGGATGTAGCGATGATCCAATTCGATGCGAGCGGCCATCTTTTCTGTGGTATCGGTTTCCAAGCGGCTCCCGAGAACTTGGGCCAGTCCCGTGATCCCCGGGCGTACCTTATGTCGCAGCATATACCCGCGAATTAGGCTTCTGAATTGTTCATTATGAGCCGTCGCGTAGGGGCGAGGGCCAACCAAAGACATACTCCCTTCGAGGACGTTAAAGAGCTGTGGAAGTTCGTCCAGCGAAGTGCGCCTCAGAATTCTCCCTACCGGGGTGACCCGGGGATCGTTTTTTGTGGCTTGTCGAACAACAGGGCCGTTTTCCATCGTGCTCATAGTGCGGAATTTCCAAACCAAAAATTCCTTGCCGTCGAGTCCATAACGGCGTTGACGGAAAAAAATCGGTCCGGAGCTAGTGCATCGAATCATCACAGCGATAAGCAACAGCAAAGGGGCTGCAATCAATAAACCGATCAAACTCAAGGAGACATCCATCGCTCGCTTGATATATCCGTTTATCCCGAAAATTGGTGTCTCGAAAACGCTTACGACTGTATGTCCACCCACGTTGCCCCAGCGTGTATAAAGCACGTCGAATGCTTCCAGGTTTGGAACAAGATAAACCGACGCGGTTGTGTCGGCCAACCGATCGATCCATTCTCGAATCTGAAGGCTATTCTCCATCGGTTCTGCGATAAAAACCGTATCTACACTACCGCTC
>JBEICB010000042.1:0-28119 GCA_040373655.1 Pirellula sp.
CCAATGGGTTAGACATTTCCGATGTCGCGCGTCCGGAATCCTCCCAATCGGTGCCACCGACCGAAATCACCAACGTCCGTTTGCTAGCATTTCGAGCCCTAAAACAGGGCAAACAGGGGACAGTCCCTGAACCAAAGTCAATTGGCTGCTATTTGCTAGCATCTGCAACTAGGAAATCCAGCCAAGGGCTGGTTGCCACTTAGGGAATGCTAGCAAGAATGAACCAACTCTCCCCCACAAGAACATCCCCGACACCTATCGCTCCGGCGGTTGACTCGATAACTGCACCAGAGCCTCTCTCGCACGCTCCACCATTGCTGGATTCAATACCAAATACCGATGCTTGCCCTTCTCCGACTCCACAAACGAGGTCAACGCATCATCCGATACCGTCACCAGCCCACTCTTCGACTCCTCAAAATATCCTCGCGTCGGTCGTACAGCCGCTAATACACTCGTTAAATCCCAAGTCGGTCGATCATGCGGTGGAGGTATGTATGCAATATACGCCTCCGGTAATGGATGATGCGCGACATAACGATAATCTTCCAAGATACTCCGATGTGGATACGTCAAGTTTAACCCAATCTCAAACCCACTCCACAACATCGGTACATCACATAACTCTACCAACTTCTTTATCGATGCCACATCCTCCGCAACGTTGTACTCCCGATGATCGACCAATTGTCCCTTGTCGTTCGGGATCTTCTGAAAAGCTCCCGCCATCAATGATACTAAGTTGACCTTCTTCGCTACCAACTCTCGACCCGTCAAGGGATGGATAGCATCCCCAGGCGATTGCAACAAGTTCGCCAAATTCGTGGAAAATCCAACTTGCACTATAACTACCGAATGATCCTCAGCACCCGCTAAAGTTCGACGCAAAACCTCTACCGCCGTCGGAGCATTGTTGCCGGACAATAAATCATGCGGAAATCGCAACTGTCCGTTGTCCATCACCTTGCTCACCTGGTTGTATTTCCCCGCATCCGGCGTCTTGCCACTATTGCGACATACCCCAATCGGTATATCTCCCCGCCCATAAAACGTGTTCACGCAGTCTACATACGGTGCCGCTAACTCGTGGTCCTTTGTGATCGTCACCGCTAACAATCGGCACTCACCACGCGACTGCAATGCATGAATCACCCCCAACGCCAACGCATCGTCGCAATCGTTCCCCATGTCCGTATCAAAAATCAACGGCACCGGCAACTTCCCAACAACCTCTGGCTCCTGAGAATCTCCTCGCTCCAAGAACATCAATGTAACAACGGCAATCCAACCGACTCTACTCCCAATCATCCCAATCCCCGTGCGTCCAAACGCCCTGAAAACCGAAATCGCACCAATGCCACCACAAGTAAGCCAGGAAAATTGCATAGTAAGCCAAGGAAATTGTCGAGGAAAACGATCGATCCGGAGGAATTCTCAACTCCGTTTGTTATCATAATGTACTCCAAGCAGGGCCTGCATTTTGCACCCCCAATTTTGTCAACTTTTCCAACCCAACTCGCTAGCCTTAACTCCCGCTAAACCTAACCCGGGAAACGGCATTCGAGAAACCGACCGACTGGATCTTTTTCAACCATTCCGGAGTGTGTTGCCATGAATCAGTTCCCTTCCCTTCTTCATCCCAACTGGAAACTTCGGAAACGCTCTACTCTCCGCTCCCTACTAGCCCTCTCCCTGGCAACAAGCCTCTCCCTCCAAGCATTCGCCCAAGAACGTTTCCACCAATGGTCCGATAACTCCGGTCGTTTCAAAGTCGATGCCGAGTTTGTCAAAATCGAAGGCGAACAAGTTGTTCTTAAACGCCTCGATGGCCGAGAAATCAAAATCCCATTCGAACGACTCAGCCCCGAAAGCTTGGAACTCGCCAAGTCCAAAGCCGGTATGGGTGCTCGTCCCAAATCCAACCCTTCCTCGAAGCCACAAACCCGCCCGCCAAATAACGAAACGCCAAAATCCGAAAAACCTCCGACCAATAAACGCAACGTTACCCCCGTCGAAGACGGTGGCGCAGAACCAGCAGCACCAAACAACAACACGGCAAATTCACCCGTAGTTGCCTTCAGCGATAGCCTCTCCGCAAAAGAATTCGTCGATATCGTTCTTAAAGAACTCACCGCCGAAAACGCAATCGTCTTCTGGGACGCGCTCCCTCAACCGATGCAATCGCGAACTGAAAAGTTCATGGTGACGTTCGCAAAACAAGTCGATACAAAAAACTTCGATACCATCCGCAGACTTCGTAATACCGTCGTCGATATCCTTAGAAAACAACAACAGTTCATTCTCAACAGCAAAGTCCTTCAGATTCCGCCCGACATGGTTTCGTACGTACGCGAAGCCTACCCAGCCGGTGTCGACCTGTTCGATAAAGTCATCGCCAAAGAACTCCTTGACGGAAAACGCTTGCAACAAGGAAACATGCGAGCACTCCTCGACAACTACCTTAATAACGTCAACCAGTCAGCTAAGAAGTTTGTCACGTTTCTCCCTCCCGATTCTCCCGCCCGACTCCAGTATGAAGAAACGCAAAAGAACGGTGGCGCTGTTCCCAATTACACCCTCAAAGACTTAGCAAGCGATAAAGCCGAACTCGTTGTAGGTAGCGGACCGGCTACTGAAACTCCACCTATCATCCTCAAAAAACATCTAGGCCGTTGGCTCCCGCAAGAACTCGTTGACAGCTTCGACTCCACCATGAGCCAAATGGAAGCCGCTATCGGTAGCATCAACCCTCAAGACATCCAACAAGGCCTAACAACCGTAGCCTTCGTTCTCAATGCCCCACTCAATAACCTGAAAAACGCAAAGACCCAAGAAGAGTTCGATAAGACTCTCGGCGAACTCGCCGCAATGGCCGCCCCAATGCTCGGTCCCATGGGGGCAGGCGGACCTCCCGGTTTCGGCGGACCTCCCGGTTTCGGCGGACCTCCCGGTTTCGGCGGACCTCCCGGTTTCGGCGGACCAGGTGCTGGTGGCCCCCCGGGCTTTGGTGGTCCAGGTGCGGGCGGTCCCCCAGGATTTGCTCCCCCTCCAGGCTTCGGTCAACCCGGCCAAGGTATTGGTCCAGGAAATCCCGGCGCAGGTAACCCCGGTGCTGGCGGACCCGGTGCTGGCGGACCCGGTGCTGGCGGACCCGGTGCTGGCGGACCCGGTGCTGGCGGACCCGGTGCTGGCTTTCGCCCCTAATCGATTCTCGGTACCAACCATCTTTGGAAGGATCCTCGTCGCGTAATCTAAGCACAGCGTTGGGATCTAAGTACAGCTTCTGCTCGGTATCTCTCAGCAAGCGAATTGCTACTTCATCAATCTGTCCGACTTGGGCTTGCCAAGCGGACTCAGTAGCAAGGCTGGCAATAATACCAAATCACCCAAAATCGAACTGCTCATCATTGTGATCATCAACGTTGCGAACTGCCGCGTCGGATTAAACTCCGCAAACAAAAACGGCAACATCGAACAACAACTGATCAGCATCGTGTGAACCATCGCTTTGCCACAGTTCGAAAAAGCATCCGCAATCGCTTCCTCCCGCGTATCTCCCAACGCTAGTCGGTTGGTGTACCAATTCACGAAGTGCAACGTGTCGTTTACGGCAATCCCCATCGCAACACTTGCTGTCAAGATTCCAGCGATGTCAATCGAATAACCCAACCATGCCATCATTCCAAACACTAAAGTCTCGGGCAAAATGTTCGGGATCATGATCAACAACCCCGGTCGTATCCCCTTTGCAATCAACATCATCACAGGAGTGATCAACAAAAAAGCAGTCGAAAAACTCGATCCCAAATCTGCAAGCAACGCAAGTTGCGTATCGTGCATGATTGGTGATAACCCCGTATACTCCGCACGAAATTTCGCTGACCGACTCTCAATTGGGTCAATCGTTCGACGTACTGAATCTGTCAATTGACCATAATCAAGCTTCGATAACGCTGATACCTTCGCCGTCACACGCCAAATCATGGAGTCTTGATCTGTCGCGACCCACCCCTGCTCCTTGAGCATCGGTAACTGCTTGTCTAACTCATTCCTCAACACTGCTCGCTTCGTCACATCCCGCACTCGACCACCCGTGGGAAGCTTGGGTAAGAAACTTGTTGCAGACAATACCCCACCAATGTCCGGATTCGAACGCAACTCCTTAGTGATCTGCTCAACCCATACCGCTTGTTCATAAACTTCACCTTCACCGTTTGCGGTCTCGCCTACCTGCCCCTTGGGAAACTTCAGCATCACTTCGACCGATGCAATCGGGCCGATATTGCTTTCAAACCACTGCATCGCTCTTACCGTTGGAGATTGCTTAGGAAACATCTCGTCAAACTTGGTCGACGATTTCAGATGTAACAAGCCATAAAAACTTACTCCGATCAAAGCAAAGCCCATTACGCAAATCAAGATATGATTTCGGTTTACCCAAGCCGCGTACCGCGATGCCCAAGGAGCAACTGGTAACTCTAAGTCGCCCGTTAAGTCCGCTTCCCCACTACGTAACCTCTCATCAATTGCCTCACTAAGAAACTTCTTACGACACAACAAATCAGACAAATATGGAAAAGCAAAAAGCAATACTACGGTCGCAAGACATAATGCCGAAGCGGAGTACAGACCAAATGTTCGCACAGGTGCTAATTGACTTGTCGCCAACGCTATCATCCCTAACGCAGTTGTCAAAGTTGCTAATACACTTGGCTTGAGCCCCAGCAAAATAGCCCTAGCCCCAAGATGATTCTTGTGAGCATAAGCCACATCATGGTAGTAATTCATAAAGTGAACTGCGGCCGACAATGTAAGCATGAAGACCAATGTGGGCAAGACAATTAGTACCGCGCTAAACTCTCCACCAGTCATAGCGACCAAAGCAATAGCAATCAATTGCCCTACACCGGCAATCAACAAAACCGTAATTGCCCCACGAACGCTTCGAAGGCATAGCCATGCAAGCAAAATTCCCATTAGACTCGATGGTATCACTAGCCGATTCAAGCTATCTCCCGCTGCTTGATCTACCGCATAAGCTTCGTAAACCGATCCAACCATTTGCAATTCGCTTCGATGAAGCCTTAAAACACTATCTGCAGCAGAACGAACAAGTTCGATCGATCCGTGTTGATTCGCAACTCCTTGCGGCGTAAATCGAATAAAGAGTGCCGCAACTCCCTCAGCACCAAGTACGGACCCTTCTAACCGACTCTTCGCTACTCCCGGCGATAACGACAATGGTGGTTCGATTAAACTCGAGAAGATGTCTCGAGAAGTCGCAATTTGCGATACCAACGGGGGGACAGATGTATCTAGCCTGTGAATCGCATTAGCCATCGCTCCGAGACGTTCGTCGTCCAAGGTCGCCCCATCCCAAGACACCACAAGAAACTGATCCGAACCGAAGTGCTTAATAAAGTCTTCGTATCTCGCTCGTTCCGCTCGGCCCTCTGGCAACCAAGCGTGCGCTGACGCCGAGCCAATTTTGATATGGGCAGCCCCCCAAAGAATGAACGGTAACGCCAACAGCACGAGTACTAGAAACCATCGAGATAGCTTTGCTAAGGTTTCTGCCCGATGCGTGGGTGCTAGCACGATGTGTCCTTTCTGTCCCGAGCCGCAGTGAACTACTTCTCAAGACAGAGTGCATTGAATTAAGAAATCAAATTAGTCGCCACCGCGACGTCGAAGCGCAAATGGGTTCATGATACTCTTCTTTGGAGAAGTGGAGGGAGTCGGAGGGATCGGCTCGGGAGGATCAACGCGTTTTCGAGTACCTGGACCAGCCCCGCTTTCCGCTTCAAGCTTTGCGAGTTCTCCAAGATACACCTTAGCAACTTCAGTGTTGCTTCGGACTGTCTCGGGATCCCCCTCGCAAAGAACTTGTCCTGCATTGATAACGTAACACCTGTCCACGGTCTTTAAAACTTGCACAGCATCGTGATCAGTGAGCAATATCGAAATACCAACATCTCGCAATTGCCCAATGATCGGTCGCATCGATTGCACCGTTTTAGGATCGATCCCCGCATAAGGTTCGTCGAGCATGATAATCTTCGGGTTCGATACTAGGCACCTCGCAATTTCTAGCCGACGCCGTTCTCCCCCTGATAAATTGGATGCCTTCGACCTGCGAATGTGTTTGATACTCAACTGATCCAGCAACTCGTCAGTGCGTTTTAGGCGTTCACCTCTTGATTGTCCAAGCATCTCCAGAATTGCCGAAATGTTCTGCTCTACCGTAAGCTTGCGAAAGACGCTCGACTCCTGCGCCAAATATCCCATGCCCCCCTCGCGAGCCCGCATGAACATCGGCCAATACGTTACGTCCTCGTTCCCCAAATAAACGCGGCCGCTATCGGGCTGTACCAACCCACAAGTCATTCGAAAAGAAGTCGACTTGCCAGCGCCGTTGGGACCGAGCAATCCGACGATCTCAGAAGGCCCCACGCGCATCGATACGTTCTGCACCACCTTGCGACGCCCGTAACGCTTCTCAAGATTCTCTACTCGTAGAACATCCATGTTCAACTCACTTTTCAACTAGTACTTTGAAGTCTCTTGGAAACGACCAATTCGCGAAAGCGATCCGATTACGGGAAAAATCACACTACCGAATCAAACCCATTCGCTGAAAATTTGGGACGAAGGGCACGCGGTTCCAAGTCCAAGGGTGAGGCCAAAAAACCATAACGGCACGACCGATCATCAATCGCCCTGGCTGTGCATGAGCCGCCCATATCCGAGCATCCGACGAAGCGGCCGTGTTGTCCCCCATCGGAAAGTAATCGTCGCTACCCAACTCAAACTCTACAAGCCGATTGGGATCTTCCCATCGTTGATTACCTAACACCTGCTGATACGTTCTTTCGTCGATCATCAAGTGATTCGGAATGTCTGCAAATCGTACACTATTGGTTGCGATGTAATAGATATCCCGAAACACCTTCGCTCGCTGTACGGTGCAACTACCGTTCGATACGCCAATTCCTAGAGGCGCGGCATCCAAAGGCTCATCGGCACTGTGCACCGGAAGATGCTTGTAGCCAGGAATAGCCTTGAGCACATCATAAGCGCCATTCCCCCAATCTAATCGCTTTCCATCGACCCAACAATGCAAAGCATCATCCACATTCGCAAATCGTACCGTATGCTTGTTTCCACTTCGCAAACTCGATTTAGCCTCCAATTTGTTGATCATCCCTTTGCTAGTTTCAAATAGAGAAACGAGTTCCCCTTGATGGATCGCTTTCGCTGTCGCTATCCCCGTCTTCAAATCGACATCGCAGACAAATTCAATTCCACCCTCTACCAATAGGAATCGCATCCCTTCGGTACCGGATGTCGTTGTAAAAGTCCACTCACCTGCCAAGTCACCGACCCAGTGATCTCCATCGTACTTCGAGAAGAACTCTGGGATATGCGCAATGCGGTTCTCATTGAGCCGGTTATCTCCGATGTTCAAGTTATATGCGGTGAAATCGGTAATCAATCGGAACTGCTTTGGATCCTTTAATCGCCCTACAGCTTGTGCGTCCTGCTGCCCCATTAACCGCTTGTCGTCCGGTGTGATCACCCGATGCCGGTAACGCAGCATCTTCGGCGTACCGACAGGTGCATTCTCGATCGATGCACTCCATGTCACCTTAGAACTCCCACCCTTCGTGGCAAACTTCGTAGCCCAACCACCATTCAAACCTCCAGATGCATCCTGCCAAGCGTCCGGGACTTGGCCTTCGACAATCGACTTTGCTACATGGTTCGTATCTGCCACCGATTGCAACATCGCACCCAAGATGTTTGGCGGCTTCCTGGCAATCACATACTTATCGTCTGGCTCACTTGCTTTCTTCGTAAATACGTCCCCATGCCATATCTTGACGGATTCACCAGGTAGTCCAATACAACGCTTGATGTAATTCGTCTTTGCATCTTCAATGAACTTGAAGACGATTACTTGCCAGCGCTCTGGCTCTCCTAAAGCATAAGCCAACTTGCTCACCAAAATACGATCCCCTGGAAACGTACGATGGTTCGGTACGTTTGCTTTGTCCAGCTTGTCGATCGAACGACACATGGGACATATCGTCTGGGTTACAACAGACCCGTTGGGAATGCCGGTTGTGTTATTAAATTCGGAACTCGCACCGCTTTGATAAGAAAACCCGCACTCAGGACATTGCAAATCTTTGTGTGCTCCCATCAATGTAGGCGCCATCGAGCCAGTCGGGATGATAAACGCATCTGCCACAAAAGCTTTGAACAATAATGCCAAAATGAATGCGACGGCAAGACTCTCAAGCGTCTCTCGAACTACCTGCGGTTGCACAACTGGTTCATCGGCAGCAACCGATTGCCCCGAGGATAACGCAGTCGGTGAATGTGTCGCAGAATTCGTTTCAGCCATGACGCTCAAGATCCAAAAAGTAATTGCCGACGAAGCCCATCGGCACCGCCCAAACCATGCCAAAAAATAACAGTATCCCATACGTGGATTATAGATCTCTCAAGGAATATATGCAGCGCCAACCCCAGGGAAATCCACGAATCGCACCGCCCCAAGAACCCAACAATTATCTACCGTTGGAAACGCAATGAACTAAACCTGAACAGAAATTTGATCCGCCTTGCGAAAGCAGCAACGTTCGCTGCAGACTGAAATGCTGGCTAACTTTGCCGTTGATCCTTTCGCCAGCTTCGCAACGTTTGAGGCCATGTCACATGAATTTCGCAAGGCATAAGGCCTGCGAGTCACCGCGAGGAAAACAAAAAAGCCGCCAAGAACCCTTGGCAGCTTTTCCTTATTTGTTGCTTTTGCACTCACAAGTCGACCGCAGAATTGCTACCGACTAAAGTACATCCGCTCTCCGCTAATTACTTAGCCTTGGCAAACTTTGCCTTTTCGTAGGCTGCTTCGCCGAAGAGCTTGTCGAGCTTCTCGTCGTCGCTCATCTTCTCAGCCTTGCCTTTGCAGTTGTTGCAGCAGAAGGAAACCTTGGCTCCCTTGAACTCGACAGAAGCGTCCTTGTTCAATTCGCCACCCGAGAATGGGCAAGCCTTTTGTGAGACTTGTGCAGTTGCGATCAACTGATGGTTGGCCTTAGCAGCCATCCCCTTCTTGTCTGCATCGAACTTGCCTTTGCAGTTATCGCAGCAGAAGTAAACACTGCACTCTTTCCAATCACTTGCCTTCGCTTCCTTAGCAGCAGCTCCGGAAACCAAGCACTTTACCTTGGAAAAATCGATCTTCTCAGCGTACGCAGTTACAGCCGAGAAAGAAACCAGCGCCGCAAACAAGCCAGCGATCAAATTCTTCATTGATACACTCCCTACAAGTGGACAGAAAACACTCACTGAAAACTAAATATCGGACACGTTAGCTTTGGGGACGGCCAAAGGCCGGCAGCTCGAAAGATTCTCTATGGTAGGGCTTGCGACTAGTGAGTGTCAATCTCGAGGGGAGGAAAACCGAAAAATCCTTCGAATCAGGAACTCACTGCGGGGGAAATTCCCCCGTTAACCTCCTTCAGGAACTGCCGGCCTACCCATTTGGACTAACTCGGCAATCACTTCGCTCCCCTCTTACGCCATCCGAGCCATGAGAAGCTCATGCTGACAGAGAAGCTCTTTTGGCATCGAGTGGTAGAGCTTGAGAAAGAACTCGTTCTGACTGGTGATCTCCTGCAGAAAATCTTCCCGGCGAAACTCCATCGCGGCATCGAATTGGGCTTCGTCAAACCCATCGAGACCGTCAACGCAGAAATCTTCCCAGTCCGGTGTCCAGCCGATCGGTGTTTCATGCCCTGGAATTCTCCCCTGGCAACGCTTGACTATCCATTCAAGCACCCGCAGATTTTCCCGGAAGCCAGGCCAAAGAAATTTCCCATCGGCAGATTTGCGGAACCAATTCACATGGAAGATTCGAGGGAGCCTGCGGATGTGTTTACGCATGTCCAACCAATGCCCAAAGTAGTCTCCCATGTTGTAGCCACAGAAAGGGAGCATTGCCATTGGATCGCGTCGAACCGTCCCGACTCGACCTGTTGCCGCTGCAGTCGTTTCCGATCCTTGCGTCGCTCCCAAAAACACGCCGTGTGTCCAGTCGAATGCTTGGAAGACCAATGGCATCGTGTTCGGTCGCCGCCCGCCGAAGACAATTGCGTCGATCGGTACACCATCCGGATCCTGCCAACTCGGGTCGATGTTGGGACACTGTTCCGCCGGCGCTGTGAAGCGCGAATTTGGATGAGCTGCCAATCGACCACATTCCGGCGTCCAATCTTGCCCCGTCCAATCGATCAAATGCTTCGGTGCTGCACTCAATCCTTCCCACCACACACCACCCTCATCGGTCAAGGCAACGTTGGTGAAAATCGTATTCTTCGAGAGCGCATGCATGGCACCTGGGTTTGACTGCCATGAAGTTCCCGGAGCTACACCAAAGAACCCCGTCTCCGGATTGATCGCATGCAACTTGCCTGTCTTCCCTGGCCAAAGCCACGCAATGTCATCCCCCACCAATGTCGTTTTCCATCCCGCTTGAACGTATCGATCTGGAGGAATGATCATCGCAAGATTCGTTTTACCACAAGCGCTTGGAAACGCAGCGGTCAAGTAAGTCTTTCCACCTTCCGGATTCTCCAGCCCCATGATGAGCATGTGCTCGGCCATCCAACCGTGATCGCGCGCGACGCTGCTTGCAATCCGTAATGCCACACACTTCTTACCCAAAAGAGCATTCCCGCCATACCCACTACCGTAAGACCATACTTCGCGAGCTTCCGGAAAATGAACAATGTACTTCTCATCGTTACAAGGCCATGGCACATCCTCTTGTCCAGCTTCCAGAGGAAATCCGACACTATGAAGGCATGGAATAAACGAACCGTGCGCACCTAACTTTTGATACACCTTCTTTCCCATGTGGCACATGATCTTCATGTTGATGACCACGTAGGGCGAATCCGTCAACTCAACACCAACGAGCGCCAGCGGACTATCGATCGGTCCCATGCAGAATGGGACGACGTACATCGTTCTGCCCCGCATACATCCTTGGAATTTTTCCCGTAGCAATGCCCGCATCGCATCGGGTTGTTTCCAATTGTTCGTCGGTCCAGCATCCTTCTCTCTTAAAGAACAAATAAATGTTCGGTCCTCCACCCGCGCTGTATCCGATGGATTGCTCCTCGCCAGAAAGGAATTTGGATGCAACTTCGGATTCAGCCGCGTCAACGTCCCTGAATCGACTAACTGATCCGTCAAGCGATCCCACTCCGCCTCGCTCCCATCGCACAATACGATTCGATCTGGCTGACACATCGCAGCCATCTTTCGTATCCACTTTTCCAACGCTGCGTTAGGACAATCGAAAGGCAACGGTTGGGTAAAATCGTTTGCAGAACTCATCGTTGTGCACGGCTCCTTGGCTAGCGGGTCTAAGGGAGAATCTCTCCTCTCTTGAAGCTATCGTCTTGAACACACCTAGAGAACAGCCCAGAAGTGTGTTCCACCAAGAATCTCTCAATATTCCATGCGACATTCCGAAGCAACCTCGGATGTAATTCGCTTCGAGATTACACCTTCGGTTCTACTCCCGTATCCCCATCCGAAGCATCTGAGGGTGGCATCAAGCCGTTAGGGTCAAGTTTGGGGATTCCTCTAGCACCTCGCGAGTCGTCCGGCTGGTTCGCTTTGCTATTTCTCGGTCTAGTTCCACCACGCTTGCTCCCGCCCCGCGGTTTGCCCGTTCCGTCGATCGTGTCTTCAAACGTGTTTTTGTGACGAAGAATATGATGGTAATGCTGCGCAAAACGGTGAGCTTCGTCACGAACATATTGCAACAGCCTGAGCGCAAAGGAGTCGCGACCGAGTCGAAGTGGCTCCTTCTCGTCCGGACGATAAATCTCTTCCTCGCGCTTCGCCAACGACACCAACACCGGTGGCGTTAAATCGCAGTCACGGAATGCGGCCAGAGCTGCGTTGAGTTGCCCTCTACCACCATCGATCATCAACAAATCCGGAAAGGTTTCATCCTCCACAGCCATCTTCTGAAATCGCCGAGCGACGACCTCGTGGATCGAGCGAAAGTCATCGATACCCTCCACCCCCTGTATCCTATAACGACGATACCCCGGTTTAAAAGGTAAACCGTCGAGGAACTGCACAAGCGATGCAACCGTATCCTGTCCCCCTAAATGCGCGATGTCGATCCCCTCGATCACCCGTGGCTCGCGATCAAGCCCCAACACCTTTCTCAACGCTCGCATCCCCCGCTTCGGGTCAATATGAAAAACCTCCGGCTGAGCATGCGTATCGATCTCCCCACGACGCTTGAGATTATCCAGCAGTCGAATCTCATCTCGCAATCGCGCCGCGCGTTCAAAGTCCAATTGCTTCGAAGCTTCCAACATCTCGTCCCGCATCTGCGCAAGTAGTCGCTGACTGCCACCTTCCAAAAAGGTCTGCAAGCGTCGTATGTCTCGCTTGTAGTCCTCTTTGCTAATCCGCAAATTACAAGGAGCCGTGCACTGACCAATCGACGCAAGTAGACAAGGACGGAACCACTTCCATCTCGGATCGGACTCCTCAATGTCCAATGAACATGTCCGGAAACGAAACACCCGTTGCATCACTTGCAATGCCCCACGCAGTTGCCCCGCACTGGTGAATGGCCCAAATAACTTCACACCCTTCGACCGCGGATTGCGGGTTACTTCCACTCGCGGAAAATCTTCATGCGTCGTAATCATCAAATACGGAAAAGTCTTGTCATCCTTCAAATCTTTATTGTGTCTCGGCTGAATGTCCTTAATTAGACGATTCTCCGTAAGCAACGCATCGACCTCACTCTCGCACTCCATGAAGTCGATGTCCGCGATCTCATGGATCCATTCCGCAGTTCGCATCTCCTGCGCTGCAGTCGATTGAAAGTAACTCCCGGCCCGCGACCGCAAGTTCTTGGCCTTGCCGACATAGATCACCACCCCAGAAGTGTCCTTCATCAAATACACTCCCGGCGTCTGCGGAAACTCGCGCACCTTCTCCGCTGACCGACGAAATCCAACGTTACCATCCAGTAACTGCTGAATCCGACGCGAATAAGCCCGCTTGCTCGTTCGCTCTTTAGCCTCCTCCCGAGTTGCCCCAGTCACGGTCGACTCTTCCGACGAAGATTCCTCGGCAGATGAATCCGAATCTTCCTCAGTATCCTCCCCTTCCTCCCCTTCGGAATCGTCAGGACCACCTTCAAACTTCTCTTCCTCTAAATTTGCTTCCTCTGAATTTCCCTTTTCTGGATTTGCTTCTTCTGGCACTACCCCCTCCTTTTGGTGGTTTTTCTGGCGGTTCCCCTGCCCCGGTTCGTTTTGCCCCTTGTCGAACTTCCCTCGTCTCCGTTATCGTGAGGAACAACGTTCACCCCCTCCCCCTTCCGCAAGCCTTATGAGCCAATCCGGTTCACGATTAGAACATACCCTTGGGCTGTATCGGAACATTCGTCCGAGCATTCTACCCTCGTTGCTTCAGTGTGACTTTGCCAATTTGCAACGGGAAGTCGAACGGCTTGAAGAGGCGGGGGTTGATGCACTGCACCTCGATGTGATGGAC
Source organism: Pirellula sp. (assembly GCA_040373655.1). GTDB lineage: Bacteria > Planctomycetota > Planctomycetia > Pirellulales > Pirellulaceae > JBKCUI01. Next base: position 13,612 of record JBEICB010000042.1, read on the forward strand.
GGGTGCTTCGTTCCTAACCTGACGTATGGTATGCCCATTGTCGAGTCCCTTCGCCGGATCACTGCATTGCGACTCGACGTGCATTTGATGATTGCGGAACCTTCACGCTACGCAAAAAGCTTTGTCGACGCCGGCGCCGATTCGATCACTTTCCATATCGAAGCCCAACGTGAACCTGTTGAACTTCTAACACAAATCCGTTCCCAAGGTGTGGCAGCTGGCTTGGCAATCAACCCCAGCACTCCCATGGAGCACGTTCTGCCTTTCGTCCCCGAGTGCGATTTGGTGCTTGTGATGAGTGTGCCTGCCGGATTTGGTGGGCAATCCTTTAACCCCATTGCGCTCGAACGACTGCGCCACCTTCGAAACACGTTTGGTCCTAGTTTGTTGCTAGAAGTCGACGGCGGGATCAATCTGACCACGATTTCCAAAGCGACGGAATCGGGAGCTGACCTACTCGTCGTAGGGTCAGCTATTTTCCGCGAAGCAGATTACTGCCAAGCGATGACGCGGCTGCGTTGCAATTGCAAACCGTTCACGTCGGTCCCCTCCGGACCGGATAACGCCGCGTAACCCCACTGGAGTTTATTTTGACATGAGTCAAGTGTTAGTCGTTCGTCCCGGCTCAACCGCCTTGGACGAACAGGAGAGGATAAAGGGATGCCTGGATATCCCCTTATCTGAGTCTGGCAAACAGCAGGTACTCCGAGCCATCGATGAGTTCGCTCAAGTCGAAATCGCCGTAATCTACTGTGCTCCTTGCGAGTCGGCCCAAGCCACCGCGCGGATGATTGCCGAGAAGAAACAATGCAAGTGGAAGATATGCGAAGTATTTCGCAACATCGACCACGGCCTCTGGCAAGGGCGATGTATCGAAGAGATTCGCAGACAGCAGCCCAAACTCTACAAGCAGATTCAAGACAACCCAAATTTATTCTCGCCGCCCGGCGGAGAAACGCTTGCGGAAGCCCAATCGCGAGTCTCAAAACAAGTAGAGAAGCTCCAGAAAAAACATGCCAACGAAACGATCGCCATCGTGATTCCAGACCCGTTGGCAACCTTAGTCGCCACGCAACTGAAATCCACTCGCATCGATGACCTTTGGAAAGCGGAATGCGACAAAGGTTCCTGGGAATTGATCCCGACGTAATTTCCCTGTTTCAACCTTTTTCCTTTACCTGACCACCCATGGCTCTTGTTGACTCCAAGCAATCATCTGATCCAACGGCCGCCTCATCGAAACAACGGGGTATCCCCGAAGGCTTGTGGCTCCGTTGCCCAGGATGCGGAGATTCGATCTACCGAAAAGAGCTCGAGAAGAATCTCAACGTTTGTCCCAAATGCCGCTACCACCATTACGTATCGGCTTGGGGTCGAATCGCACAACTGCTCGACGATGGGACGTTTGAAGTCCACGACGAACATGTCTTGCCAACCGACCCCCTGCGTTTTGCAGACAAAAAATCCTATGCAGAACGTCTCACCGCGGAGCAAAAACGCACGGGGCTAACCGATGCCGCACTATGCGGTACGGGAATGATCCGAGCCAGACGCGTTGCCATCGCCGTAACCGATTCAGCCTTTATCATGGGTAGCATGGGATCGGTCGTTGGAGAACGACTGACCAGGTTAATCGAACGCGCAACGGAACACCAGCTTCCTCTGATCATCGTCAGCGGTTCGGGTGGAGGTGCTAGAATGCACGAAGGTATCCTATCTCTCATGCAGATGGCAAAGGTCTCGGCTGCACTTGCTCGTTACCACGCCAATGGCGGTTTATTCATCAGCGTTCTGACCAACCCAACGATGGGTGGCGTAGCCGCAAGCTTCGCTAGCCTCGGTGACTTGGTCTTCGCTGAACCCAAAGCCTTGATCGGATTTGCCGGTCCACGCACTATCAAGGCGACGATCAAAATTGAATTGCCGGAAGGTTTTCAGACCAGCGAATTCCTACTCGCGCACGGATATATTGATCGAATCGTTGAACGCTTTCGCTTGAAAACAGAAATCGCTGCCGCGATCGATTACTGCGGCAAGCAATAGTTCCAACCTGCGACTCCCCGATACCCCTTGTGAGAAATGCACATGACTCGTTCGATCCAAGACTCCTCGAAGACCGCAGTCTTAGAGCCCAACGAGCCCCTGCCATTCGCTCCCTATCGCGAATTGAGCAACCAAGAACTGTGCGACCGGATCACGGCTGCGAAGCAAAAACTTGGGCCGAGTCTCTTGATCTTGGGACACCATTATCAACAAGACGAAGTCATCGCCCACGCTGACCTAACAGGTGACTCCTACCAGCTAAGTAAGTTGGCCGCCGAAAGTCCAGACTGCCGCTACATCGTCTTCTGCGGTGTGCACTTCATGGCTGAAACCGCTGACATCCTAGCTAACCGTCCGGAAAAATTGGAATCCCGCGGCGGCGAACGCGTCAAGGTGGTCCTTCCTGATATGGCCGCTGGATGTTCCATGGCCGACATGGCTGCAATTCGACAAGTCGAATCTGCTTGGGACCAACTCTCCGATGTAATTGACACATCCGACCTGACTCCGGTCACGTACATCAACAGCGCCGCAAGCCTCAAAGCATTTTGCGGTAAGCATGGCGGAATCGTTTGCACCAGTAGCAATGCCAAGGCTGTTCTGGAATGGTCTTTCGCACAACGAAAACGTGTTTTCTTTTTTCCCGATCAACATCTCGGGAGAAATACCTCGCTGAAGATGGGCATCACCAACGACCTTATGCCCGTTTGGAACCCTCACGAAGAGGAACTCGGTGGCAACACCGCTGCCGCGATCGAAGCTTCGAAGGTCATCCTTTGGAAAGGTCACTGCTCGGTTCACCAGATGTTCCAAGCTGCCCACGTGCACCAATTCCGCGAGAAAATTCCAGGAATCAAAATCCTCGTTCACCCCGAATGCCCTCAAGAAGTCAACGATATCGCCGACATCTCCGGTTCAACGAGCAAGATCATTGAAACAGTTAAAAATGCACCGGCTGGAACAAAATGGGCTATCGGAACGGAGTTGCATTTGGTCAATCGCCTCAAACGACAACATCCAGAACAAGAAATTCACTTTCTTTCGCCCCTGGTCTGCATGTGCGCGACGATGTATCGCATCGACCTCGCACACCTCTGCTGGAGTTTAGAAAACATCCTCAGAGGCACTGTCGTCAACACGATCAAAGTTAAAGAAGATGTATCCAGGTGGAGCTTAATCGCTCTGGAACGTATGCTTTCCGTTCGCTAGATCATCTCTCCTTATCCTCCGTGGGTTTAGTTGCCCTCGCGCAATACTACCGATAGCCCCACACGCCACACGCCACCCTCCGACAAACCACCGAGCTACCGCTTGGTCGCTAACTGAAAGTTCGATTCGATAATGAAACTACCGCTTGTCCTCGCCTTCACTGCAATGACTGCGTTCTTTTGGGGTATCTATGGAATCGTGTTGCATCGCGGCACAAGCTTCATGGAACTCAAAGAGGAAACGTTTCAAGGTGAAATTGGGGTTTCTCTTCGCGCGTTCGTCGGGGTGGGCCTTGCCTATTTTCTTATCGCTGTACTCGTTCCCGTTGCGTTACTAAACCGCAAGCGGGAAACCGGCTACTGGTCCGTTAGCGGTACCGTCATGTCACTTTTCGCGGGTGCCGTCGGTGCGCTAGGTGCCTTAGGTGTTACACTCGCTTTGTCATTTAAAGCACAAGCAATTTACGTCATGCCACTGGTGTTCGGTGGTGCACCCGTCGTAAATACACTTCTTACTTCTTACTTGAACAAGTCCTTCAAGCAGATCAAGCCGATGTTTTTGATCGGGATGGCGATGGTTGCTTTAGGGATGATTGGTGTGTTCTTGAACAAGCCACAACCGCCAGCGGCTGAACTATCACACCCGATTAACTGGTTGGCAGTCGGGCTATCTATCGCGATGGCCGTACTATGTTGGGGATCCTATGGCCCGTTCCTTCACTTGGGACAATCAAAAATGGGTGGCTCACGGCTCCGCCCATTCTGCTGTGTCGGAATTGCATACTTCGTCATCGCTGTCATGATTCCAGTCGTTACCCTCGAATCGATGCATGCGGGTAGTGGCTACACCCTCAATGGAATGATCTGGTCAATTCTCGCCGGAACCGCTGGTGCGATGGGTGCTCTGGGTATCATCCTCGCCTTTACATTCGGAGGAAAACCGATCTTTGTTATGCCGCTGGTTTTCGGATTTGCACCAGTGATCAACACGATCACCAGCATCATTGAAAAGGGGAAGTTCGAGAGCCTCAACAGCATGTTCGCTATCTCATTGGCACTTGGAATTGCTGGGGCTGTCACCGTGTTGCTAAACGCACCCAAGTCAGCTCCGCACGGCAAACCAACCGATGCACCTGGCTCTGCGAAGCAACCCAGTACAGCTTCCAATCCGACCGAATCGAACCTTGGTTCGGGATCGCAACACCAAAAGATCGATCCGCAATCCACGAACACTTCCGGAGTCGAAGAAATCACTCAGGAAGGTAAACCCCAATAAGGTGGTTCAATAGCAAGGCGAAGGTATGCAAGTAAAACGCCGTCCGATCGGTGGTGTTCGCTGCGCCTATCCCCTGAGCCCAATACCCTCAAATCGATAGTCACTCTGCTCCCGGGTGTTTTGAGCCCGCTTCGCGCAGGCCCCAGGGTGTTTGCATCGGCTACGCTCACCTCAATGGATGTTCCAACCTATCGAAAACCACAACGTTATAGACGCTGATTGGTTGGAAGTGTTGATGTATTACACCGGGTACCGCGAACCACCCGGAGCTCGCGATTACCGGCTCAAAAAGTACTCCGGAAAGCAATCGAGACTGTGACAGCACTGTTTTCTTTGCACTTGTGTTGCAATGCTTAAAACTTAGCACCCTTAAGCCGCTCGAATTGTCGATTGGACGGCGTCGGCGATCGGTACCAAAAATTCATCCGTCGGAGTTTGCAATCAAAAGTGAATCCCCCGTAATTGCAACTAAAATGGACCGAATATGCTATAGTGATTGATCTGGGCAGGTAGGCACTTAGTCAGTTCTTATACCGTCAACTACATGCCCAATAGAAACAACATCCTCGAACTTCCCTAGAACATCGAAAGTCATCCGCAATGGCGAAACAACGCAAGGAGACCGCACGTCACGACTTCTCTCGTCGAGAATTCTTAGGAACGACTTCTTCGTTTGCAACTCTCGGGCTTGTCTGTGGCACCGCTGAACTCACAGCAGCCGCAAACAACACTCGACCCGTTGGGATCGCAGTTGTTGGACTTGGCCAAGCAGGGCTTGGGTTTGCCATCCCCGCTTTGGAAAACACTCAACACTGCCGACTCACCGCACTGGTTAGCCAATCGATCGAAAAAGCAAAAGCTGTCGCTGACCAACTTGGCCTTTCACACAATGTGGCATATAGCGATCAAGCCTTTGACTGCATCGCCGCCGATCCAATGATCGACGTGGTCTACTTGGCCAATCCCAATGCACTACACTGCGATTTTGCAATTCGTGCGGCTCAAGCCGGGAAGCACGTGCTAGTTGAAAGTCCCATGGCATGCGATTCCCAAGAAGCGATTGCGATGTTGAATGCATGCCAACGCGCAGGAACTCAGCTTGCAATGATCGACCGAACCGCCGCTCGCTTCGGTTTTTCAAGTTGGGCATCGTTGCAACAATCTTTTACAACGGATTCGATTCGTAAAATCGAATTGGTACTTGCAGATACACTTCGCTCTCCCCAAGACTGGCGGACAAGCTTCGCTAGCGGCGGTGGTGCGCTGCTCGGACTTGGCGCCGAGGCGGTTCGAATTTGTCGATCCATCGCCGGTAGCACACCAGCGACCGTCACTGCACAAACAACGAAAAGGAATCCGTATCTCTTCAACGAAGTAGAGGAATCGGTCACTTGGACTCTATCTTACGCTTGCGGTAAGGTTGCCCACGGAGCAGTGACATACAATCCTGTTCCAAACGCCATCGAGAGAACGTCTCATGGTCTGAAATCCAATCTGCGTTGCCTCGATGGCGAATCGATTGATGCATCACTTCTGCATCAAATCAAAGCTAACCAAAATCAAGCGGCGCTCCAAGTCGCGACGACGGTGACTGCTTTAGATGCCTTTGCGAAGCGCATCATTAGCAGCGAGAACCTCACTTCAAGACACATGAATATCTTGAACGCAGAAGAAGCGATCTCAGAACTACGGCTTTTAGAAGCGATCCGAACCGCAAGCAAAAACGGTTGCACCGTCCCTTGGAACCCGCTTTCATGAGCAACGAACCCTCACTGCCATTCCCAGAGAATTCACTTCCGGTGAATTCGAAGATAGGGGAAGGACAAGGCGTGAACGATCGATCAGAAGCGGAAGTCCAGTTGTACCCTACCGTGGCTTACCCTATCGAAGAGGGTGCATTCTGGCGCATACAAATTCAAGGGAGAATCTGCCATAACACTCCTCCCTCTCTAACCAAACGATTGATGCTCAGAGGACTCATCCGAGCGCTCAAACTTGACGATGCAACCGTCAAGAGTGAGATCTTCAATGAGCGAATCCACGGTTTTTTAGTCACTCCAATTCCTCGTGGCCGAATGCAGATATCGCTCGGCGGGCAAACCTACGTTCTGCCTAGAAGGTCGAAATCCAGCGGGCTATTCCAGTGCAAACTCGACGTGCCGCGAAGACAACTTGAACGCTTCCGCCGCATCGGACGCAATACAGATCCGCTTGCCAACCGTATTGATTGCACCATACGTTGGACCGACTCAATAACGACTGCCACCAGCCCCGTATTTCTCGCTGAGCAGCATGGACTTAGTGTCATCAGCGACATCGATGACACAATCAAGTTAACTGACGTTTGCAGCCGCCGAAAAATGCTAAGGCGAACCTTCGCAGAACCTTTCGAACCTATAGAAGGGATGGCTGGCGTGTACCAAGACTGGGCAGACCAAGGGGCGATTTTCCACTACGTCAGTAGTAGTCCCTGGCAAATCTATGATTCACTGCAACAGTTCATTGACATCTCCGGGTTTCCAGCGGGAAGCATGCACCTGAAGTGGTTCCGTCTTCGAGACGAGTTGTTCAAACGCTGGCAGATCATTCGTAGAAAAAGCAAATTCGGTGTAATCAGTACGTTGGTCAAGCGGATGCCACAACGTCATTTTGTGTTGGTCGGAGATAGCGGTGAAAAAGATCCCGAAATGTACGCGAAACTTGCCGCGAAATTCCCGAAGCAAGTCGTCCGCATTTGCATCCGCCAAATCGACGCAAATCCGATCGATCCTCCCCGTTTGAACAAAATTTACAAACGCTACGGTATGGTTGTGCCGATTCAAGTCTACTCGCATGCAAAACAACTAGGAGCAAGTCCTACCTAACGTTTGCATTCCGATACCCTGGTGCAAACTATCAGCGTAGCTCGTTATCTTCATTCTCACTGAATCTATTTCCATCGCAGGAGATTTGCTTTGTTGGTTCCCTTGGTCTCGGTTTATCGTTCGACATCTACCGGTGTCCCGTTCGGAATTTTCGCATTCGGAATTTTTCTGTTTCTCACCGGTTGCAATTCTTCAGATTCCGAAACGACCTCAGCAAGTAGACCATCTCTAAGAGAAAAGGTCGTACACGACAACACCAAAGATCTGGCAACCTCTAGCTCAGAACTATTGAAACTAATCGATCAGACCCTCGAGTTCAATCGAGACGCGAGACTGCTTTCCGTCGACCGTAATGCAGCTTGGCAAGTTGCCCACGGCGCCGTCGCTTATGGCAATGAATTGAAGCTGGTTGTCGATGGCCAAACCGTACCAGCCCTCGAATACTTATTCCAAGGCGGAGATATGCGTGGCTGGGAACTCAATACGGGCGCTAACCTACCTGCAACTGGCAGACCAAGCATCCAGGCATACGTCGAAGCAGGAAGTTATGTTGGACAAGGCCACGTCGACCAATTCCTGGGTTACCTCTCTCAAACTGGATTGCCTCTAAACACTCCAATCCTCGTTGGGGAGCAAACATTGAGTATCGAAGACTGGGCGAGAACTGCTCAATACGAAATCCCTAATAACCCCTACCGTGAATATAGCTGGACGCTGATTGCACTGACCAACTTCTTTCCCAACGAACAAAGCTGGAAAGCTGCCGATGAAAAAACTTGGACCCTTGAACCACTCGTTGAATTCGAAGCCAAGCAAGACTTAGGAAGCAGTCCATGCGGCGGAATGCACCGATTGATGGGACTTGCGCACAGCGTTAGGTACTGGAGGAACCAAGGCAAAGCGTTTCAAGGTGGATGGGCGATGGCTCAAGCGACCGTTCAAGACGCAATCGCCACGATACGAAAGTACCAAAATAGCGATGGCACGTTCTCCACGAATTACACCATACGTCCTGGCACAAGTTCGGACTTGAGCACAAGAATTGGCACGACAGGACACACCCTCGAATTTCTTGCTTATGCCCTCGAACCACAAGAACTCCAGGAGGAATGGGTTCAACACTCCGTTAGGACACTTTGTTCTTTACTACAAGTCGCTTCCAAGGTCGAGCTAGAGTGCGGCGGATTGTATCACGGCCTAGGGGGACTTAGGATCTATCGCGAACGATTTATCAGTAAGTAGTAGCATCCTTCAAAAGTAGTGAGATAACTTGCATGAATCCTCATCTGACTTCTAGTTTGTCGACCGATACAATGAAGGTATCAATAACGAATTAGCGGCAGTATCGAAGGCGAACATTAGCCGAGAAAGTGAGTCTGCAATGTTAGGTCTCAAGGGTAAGTTGTTGTGCTTTTTCCTCTTTGCCTTCGCAATAAGCTCTGAAGAGGGACTCGGTGGGATGATTCGCTGGGGGATCACCAAACAGTCTTTCGGCCACGGGGCAAATAAATTCACCATGGAGTTTTCTTGGGGAGCAGATAGTGCGGGTACAGACACGACAGGCTTGCCAAACCCAGCTGGAGGGACTCCCTATCAGTATGCAATGGGGAGGTTTGAAGTCAGTGAGCGAATGATTGACTCCTACAATGCCGAGTTCGGAACTCCCAATAACAGAGTTATAACCAAAGACCTGCGAGGCCCAAACAAACCTGCAACAAATATAAATTGGAACGAAGCAGCTAGATTTGTGAATTGGCTCAATATCTCACGCGGTTATCAGCCAGCATATCGATTCCTATCATCGCAAATGACCGCCAGCCCCGTCCTGTGGAGCCCATCGCAAGGAGAGCTATACAATCCTGAAAATCCAATGCGAAATAGACTTGCAGTTTTTGCTTTGCCCACCGAAGACGAATGGTATCAAGCAGCGTATTTTGGATTTGTATACGGCCCCTATTACGACTACCCCAATGAAAGTAACACACCACCCATTAGCGTCGCCAGCGGTACTACATTGAATACCGCTGTCTACGATCAGACATCAGAACAAGGTCCCGCAGATGTTGAAGAAGCAGGTGCCGAAAACTCCTTATGGATGGTCGGATTGGGAGGCAACGTCTCAGAATGGCAAGAAGACTACTGGAATTCGACAAGTCATGTTGTGCGTGGAGGATCATGGATAGACCCCGTATCTCACCTTTCCTCGTCGTACCGTACATCCATATCGTCAACCCACTCATCGAATACACTTGGTTTTCGCGTCGTGCACTTGGAACCAATTCCTGAACCGAGCTCGATGGCTATCGCGGCTGTTCTGGGTATCTCTGCACTGGTCTCCCGTCGCCGTCGGCGATAGTTCACCCGCAACGAACTTTCCTAGTCTATAATCATCGTAACGATGTTCTTCGTCGCGAACGTCAATGCATGCTACTATCTGATCAGGAGTGAAAGACTTGGCGGGATTCGAATGGGTAATCGTTGGCTTGATGGTGGTCGTCAACGCTCTTTTTGCTGCTTACGAAATCGCACTCGCTAGTATTACTCTCGCACGCCTTCAAGCACTTCGAGACCAAGGCCGCTGGGGGGCATCTGCAGCCGTAGCAATGAAGGATGGCATCGAAAAAAGCCTCGCTGTCGTTCAATTAGGAATTACCGTTGTAGGGCTCGTCGCAGGTGCCACCAGCGGCGCTTCTGCCTCAGAAGACCTATCACCTTTGCTACAGTCTTACGGCTTAAGCGAACAATTCGCGGACGTTCTCGCAATTACTATTTTTGTCGTACCACTGACTATCGCAACGATTGTGGTAGGTGAATTGGTCCCCAAACTCTTCGCATTACGCAACAAAGAATGGGTCTGCCTTACTCTCTCTCCTGCCTTATACTGGTTCTCCATCGCAACATGGCCCTTGGTCTGGCTCTTGGAAAAATCCGCTGCCTTGATCATAAATGCGACCGAAGCTCTCTGGAGTCCAAATCCATCTTCCGAATCGCGAACCGAGGCCCTAGAACTACAAGAGCTACGCGCAATCGCCTCCCTTGCTCGAACCTCCAGCTTGATAGGTTCCCGCGAAGAAAACATCATCCTCGGAGCAGCGAGGCTAGCAAGCCGCTCACTAAAAGAAATCGCCCTACCAGCATCCCAAATCCACATGCTTTCCCTCGAAAGCTCCCTCGGTCAATGTTTGATTGATGCACATATGGATATGCATACCCGATTTCCGGTGGCCGATGATAAAAAAGATCCCCAAACCATCCGCGGCTATGTCACCTTCAAAGACATTGTCTCCGTGATGCGCATCAATCCTACCGAACCGACCATTAAAGGGATCTTGCGCAGTATCCCAAGACTTGAAGAAACCTTACCAATATCAAACGCCCTCGAAAAACTCCTCCGTGAACACACGCACATCGCACTTGTTGTCGATGCCAAGAACTCGATCACCGGCTTGGTCACCCTCGAAGACATTGTCGAAGAACTTTTGGGAGATATCCAAGACGAATACGATCTGTTACCCATCCACGTTGTTCGCTCTGGTCCGGGTTGGCTTGTCGGGGGTGGAATAGCATTGCGCAGACTCAATGAAGTGACAGGGATCGATTTGGAAATTCCTAAACAAGATGCTGTGCTGACTACCGAAGAGGACGAACTCGTGGCACTCAATCAGCCCAACGCGGTGAATCTGAACTCATGGGTATGTGATCAGCTAGGGCATCTGCCAAACGGTGGAGACAGTCTTAACTACCATGGCGTTCGCATCATGGTTCGAAAAGTTCGAAGGCAGCGCGTCTTAGAAGCGTTCATCACCTCGTAACGCCTCGCTACTTGGCACCATCAACCACGTTCACAGCACCAGCGAACTTATTGAGCCAGTTTCACAATCGGTTCAATCCAACTCTCTTGGGGATCCTCGTCGGATTTCGGTACCGTCAGTTTCTCAGGCAGGAGAAACTCAGCAACTGCCCGGGCACGCGTAGGAATCTGAGCAAATACAGTCAATTCCTTAACGCTGCGATTCCCGACCGGAAATTTTACACTACCGTTTCTAGCGACAAATGCGGCCAGTGGGATTGAAACGGTTTTGCCGGCTGGAACACCTGCGGGCTCCGATGCATAAAATTGATTGTGCCTACCCGCTTTATTCAAGCCAATCGAGAGGTGCTTCCAAGTTTCCGAAGTAGGATTCAATACCGTAATCGCCGGTACCAACCGTTTGCCATTCGATTCTTCAATCCACATTGCATCGAGCCGAACGCGTGCGTCCAAACGGGGTTCGGGAATTGGAGCAAATGAAAAAAATAATGCCAATGCCGAACCTACGGGTATAAGAATCGCCCCCAGAATGATCAGGGTTAGTGTCGTGCGGCTGATTCGAATACCAGGGTGCATGATGAGCAGATTCCGTCGATTCCTAACGGGAATGATTCGGTGTACTATGGGCTTCGAACGAACGACCCCGTACTATGGGCCCAAACGGTGAATTGTCAACTTGAAAAATCTGGTAATCCCATTGTACCCGTTCCCATATTGATGATGCTTCAAACGAAAACCATATAGCCTACATCCTCAACCGAATCCTGCGAGTTCAGTTCACAACGTGCTAAAAACCTAAATTAGACCCAAAGCCTGTGCCAAGTCCACTATTTGAACAGTTAAGCCAACTCAAGAAGGACTATGAAACTCGCCCCTTGACCCAAGACGCGAGCGTAAGGGACCTTCTGCGCGAACGCGAAGCGATTCTCTCTGTACAAACTCAAATTCAGACAGCAGAACATTCGACAAATCCACTCGGGGCCACCGGTTCAACTGCCGAAATCTCGTCGGCGATTGAACAAGCCTCGGCGATGGTCAATTCGCCCGTCTGTCCCATCCTTGCCGTCGTAGGAATGCTCAACGCCGGCAAAAGCTCTCTGGTTGCCACCTTCCTCAGCGGAGGCAAAGGCCCCAATGATCGAGTATTGATCGGTTCGGCAAACACCGAAGGAACACACCGCTTCGTCCTCTGGCTACCCGAATCATGGCGAACAAATCCGATCATCTGGCAGTACATCACACAACGACTATCTCACATCTTCCACTGCACACCGGAAACGCTCGATCGCAATCCGACCGAAGCCTCTCGTCAATACAACGATCTAACCGTTCGCGAAGTGATTGACCCGCTTGGTAATCGCGTCAAGCGTCAAGCCATCGAGATTCCGCTGGTGGCTACCGACCCTCAATTAGATCGCTTAGGCGTCGCCCTGATGGATTGCCCCGACGTGCAAACCGGATTGATGTCAGGCTGGGAAAAAGGAACCCGACTCGATGAACTTGCCATGGCTGCTGCGCGGGTCCGCTTTGATGTTCTCGAACGTGCCTCGGCCCTTTGCGGCGCATTCGTTTTGGTCCTACCTGCTAATGCTATGCACGACCAAACGGTCAGTCGCCTTTTGAAAATGCTTGAAGTCCGCATGCCTCACGTCCAAAGGATGCTTGCCGTCAATCGAGTTCCAAGGAAATACGATGCCTTGGAGATCTCCGAAGAAATGAAACGACTCTACGGCGCATACCAACCAAGCCGTATCTACATGGCCTACCACTTTTCTGGGCCTGAACGTAGAGAACGATTAGCCGCAGTCCCAACGGAATTGCAGGAACGCTTCGTCTCCTCTTCAGGTACAGAACTCCCTGCCTTCTTTCGTATCGACCAATCCCCAATTCCTCAACCTCCTAACAAAGTCCAAGAAGACGCTTGGATGTTACACCTCGGCGAACAACTTGAAGGAAACGTATTGCTAGCCGACGCCATCGAGTCCTCGCTTACTACACTAAAACAAACGATGTTGCAAGGATTGCAACGCGGTCGCGATTGGATCGATGAAAGCAATGCAAGATTAGACGCAACCCATCGACTCCTGACAGAAGCTTGCTTGGATTTCTCCATCGATCCATCCAGTTCCCCACAACAACCAAAGATTCGACTCCAAGCGTCTCGTCAAATCGTCGAGCAAATCGCTGGCTCTCTCGAACGTACTGCCCCTTGGTGGGCTCGACCAGGCAGATGGGTACAACGACTCGCACAAGCCAGCAAAGAGTCGGTCGGGTACGCAACATCTTGGGTAAAAATGCCAACCTGGATGATCGAACGAGGCAATTCCGTCGGACAGTGGGTGCGAACGCGTTTCCAGAGAGGCGAAGGAGGCAAAATCGTTACCTCTGACGCACTGGTCGAAGCCCTCCGCAAAAGAGACCATGACGGACTACTTGGTTTGGACGGCGACTCCATCAGAAAAGAACGAGTCAAAACCATCTGCCAACACGCTATCGATCGCTTTCAAGCCGAAAGTGCAACTCAACTTGATTCAGAACAAGTCGATCAGTTGACAAAAAGACTATGGGGAGAAATGCCCATGAGCAAACGAATACTAAGCGGCGTTGCCCCAGCCGGAATACTCTTCGCGCCACTCCTCGCTGTCATCATGATCCCCCTGGATTTCGGTGGATCCTCCGTTTTGGTCTTTGCATCCCTCAAGGAACTCCTCTTCGCCGGTGCTGCCGGATTCGGATTGGTCTTGGCAAGCTCCGATGCCATGCCCCAAATGGCTGAAAATGAATCGGCTTGGCAACAACTCTTCGACTTGATCGCTGTTCTAACCGATGAACTAGGCCTCGAGCGACGCAGTAACACCGATGCGATTCGCGTCCCACTAGCGGGTAGTGAACGCAAGGTCGGATCGAGCACAATTGCGGTCAAAACTCAGTCTGGCCTAGATATTCCTGGGCTCCCAAAACAACATCGAACCCTCGATGAAATCGCTTACAGCCAACTTCTTACGAATATCCAAGCCTTGCAACAAGGCAACCACAACGGATAGACAATTCACCTAAAATCAACAACTTGCCAGATGAAAACTGTTCGCAACGAAAAAGGAAGAGCACCTACTCCTGGCCATAATGATTCCTGAAAAGCTTGAAAGACAATGAATCGCCTACTAGAGAACAGACAACGAAACATGCGAGTGAACCTACTCGGCAATACGGTAGAGAATATCACCTTAAAGAACACGACATTGATTTCGTCGGAGAGCGTTGCAAAGTGAATACCATAACCGGTTCGAGAATCGATGAGCATGTGCA
>JBEICB010000224.1:0-7467 GCA_040373655.1 Pirellula sp.
CGCTCTTCCAGAAGATATCGCACGTTATCGCGGTAAATACGACGTGGGCTATGAAACCATTCGAAAAGCCCGATACGAAAAAGCAAAAGCGACTGGGCTTATTCCTGCCGAATTACCCCTTCCAGATGGGGTTGGCCGATGGGCACAAGTGCCCGATAAAAAATGGGAAGCCGCTTGCATGGAAGTCTATGCAGCAATGATCGATCGCATGGACCAAGGAATAGGACGGATCATCGCCGAACTCGAAGCACAAGGTGAATTGGAAAACACTCTCCTGGTCTATCTTCAAGACAACGGTGGGTGCGCCGAAGGAACGGGACGCCAGGGGAATAAGAACCATCCCAATATCGAACGTCCACAAGCACCTACCCTTGCGGCGATGTCCGCAACCGATTTTGCGGCAGGCGGCAGCATTCCCGCGCAGACCCGCGATGGATATCCGGTCCGGATGGGGCCCAAAGTCATGCCGGGACCAGCGGATACCTATGTAGCTTACGGCGAAAACTGGGCAAACGTTTCGAACACTCCGTTTCGAGAGTATAAGCACTGGGTGCATGAAGGGGGGATTAGCACCCCTTTGGTCGTCCATTGGCCGAATGGAATAAGCACTCCAGGCCAATGGCGCTCACAACCAGGACACTTAATCGATATCGCCGCGACCCTCGTCGATATTTCCGGGGCATCCTATCCCAAAGATGCCGTACCACTGGAAGGCCGAAGCTTACGACCTGCCTTTGAAGATCGACCAATCGACAGAGAAGCCTTGTACTGGGAACATGAAGGCAACCGCGCAGTACGAATGGGTAATTGGAAACTGGTCGCCAAACACGGCAAACCATGGGAACTCTACGACTTGTCGGTCGACCGCATAGAAGCCAAAAATCTGATCGAAGAAAAACCGGACCTGGCATCGAAACTCAAGCGAATGTACGAAGCATACGCCGCAAGAACCCAAGTTGCTCCTTGGCCGCTACCCAAACCCTAATACCACTCGCAAAACAAACATCGAACGGGCCTCGTAAGACCCCCTGTTCTCAGATGTCACCCTGTTCTCAGATGTTTTCGTGTTTCAACTGTCTTGCGTGCTTCAATCGGTTTTATTTCGAATTCCAAAACTCAAAACAAAAAACCTTGCCCTGCCGAGTTACTCGGGGGGCGAAAGGCACGGCAGTTCAATGGCTTCGGCCTGTCCAACAAGCGATGCTTTTGTCTGCATAGGTCCGCCAGCTTACTCCATTGATCTGCGAAAAATCCCTCTCCCCGCATCCTGCGACCAAACTTCGTGTCATGCAAATTACCACCCCTCAATGCACGAATTCGGTTCAGGATCTTCTCAGCCGCAAGCGGTTCATGGACTTCGAGCCATTGTTTAAAAATCGTTTCTACTGCCCCAGGTAATCGAACCAACCCCCAACTCAAACTCGTCCCCCCAGCTTGGCTAACCGCTGAAATGATCGCTGGGATCTCCTGGTCATTCAAACCTGGAATCACTGGCGCAATGTTTACATGCACAGGCACCCCAGCCTGGCTGAGTTCACCGACCACACGCAATCGTGCCTGTGGTACCGAACACCTTGGCTCCAATCGCATCGCAAGATCCTTATTCAAACTCGTTATACTCAATATCACTTGGATCGCCTGATTGCTGGCTAAATCCTTTAGTAAATCCAAATCTCGAAGTATCAATGCATTCTTGGTGATGATCGATACCGCCTGCCTCGCTTCACATAACACCTTCAAAAGACTTCTGGTCACCTCTAGCTTTCGCTCAATCGGCTGATAAGGATCTGTCACTCCAGATAGATTCAAGTGTTCCTCACCTGCCCAACTAGGTCGGGATAACCAATCGCGCAGAAGACCATCCGCATGTGACTTAACCAAAATCTTGCTTTCGAAGTCACTCCCTGCATTCCAGCCGAGATACTCGTGGTAAGGTCGCGCGTAACAATACGCACAACCATGTTCACACCCACGATACGGATTGATGCTGTAACGAAACGGGATATCGGGACTATCATTCTCCGAAATGATTGATTTGGTTTGATCCCAAAACCATTCCGTGACAATCGACCGACCAATCCCCTCTTCGTCCACTTCACAGTATTCGTCAACGATCGTTTCAATACGTTCGAAACGATTCTTCGGATTCAGATCGGTCCCCCGCCGCATCGATGCATTATCTCCCTGTAACTCGTCTAAAAAACTACACAGCCATCACTCAACGCGACGCAGATAACGAACTACTTCCGTTGACGAACGGTCTCTTCGGTCACCACCGTCACCGGGGCGATCTTCTCCAAATCCGCTTTAATCTTCTCTGCTTCTCCAACCACGACGATCACCAATCCCTGACTGCGAATCAGTTTCTTCGCTGCCGATTGCACTTGCTCAGCAGTCGTCTGTGCGACTTCCCCAAGATAGAGCTTCTGATAGTTACTTGGTAAGCCTTGGGTCTCTACCAACCACAAATCCCCAATTGTCGCTTCAGGCGTTTCCCGATCGCCGGCAAAAGCACCCGTAACAAAGGTTCGAGTATCGTTTAACTCAGCGTCGGTCGGTGTTCCATCCTGCATCGCCTTGACCACATCCAGGATCACATTCAGCGTATCCGCGGTGCTTGCGGTCTTGGAGAATGTACTGATTTGAAACTCGCCAGAGAATCGCTTCGCAGCTAATCCACCCCGCGCACCATACGTCAGACCTTTTTCAACCCGGATCGCTTTGTTTAACCTGCTATTAAACGAACCACCGAGAATACTCGACATGACCATCCCCTTGCTGTAATCCGCATCGGCTCGACCAATGCTTACATGCCCAACGCGAATCTGACTTTGCTCAGAGTCTGGTCGATCGTAAAGCAATATACGAGTCCCTTCGAACTGAGGTATCTCCGGCAAAGCAGGCAAGTCGAGATTTCCCTCGACACTCCAATCCCCAAGGTACTTTTCGACCAAAGCGAATCCCGTCTCGGAATCGATGTCACCCGCCAAGAACAACGTGCAGTTATCAGGACGCAGATTCTTCGTATGCCACTCTTGTAAATCGGGCACCTTCACGGACTTGACGTCGGATATCTCGCCAGTCTCCGTTCGTGCATACGGGTGATCCCCGTAGATGCTTCGCCTAAACTCACGATCCGCCAAATACTCCGGAGTCTTAGTCGAAATCGCTAACCCGAGTTGTGTTTGCGAAGCAAGAATACTGTACTCCTCTTTTGGGAACGTAGGGCGTCTTGCCATATCAGCCAGCAATTCCATTGCCAGGTCTACTTTATCCCGCAATGCCGATCCAGAAATTGTCGCAGTATCCATCGTCGCAGTCCCTGATAACTCAATGGCGTTGCTTTCCAGTACTTCTGCGATCTGCTTTGCAGTCCGATTGCTCGTCCCTTTGGACAACATACTCATAGCCATCGCAGCCACTCCCGGCTTCTGCTCAGTCCAAGCCCCACTGCGAATCCCCAGCACCATCGTCACCATGGGAATCTCGTGATTGCTGATCACAGCAACATTCAGTCCATTCGCTAATCGTTTCTTGGCCACTGTAGGTTCTGGGATCGTATCAATCGGGCCCGCAACAGGTGGGCGATCAGGAAACCCTTCCGGACGTACCGCACCGGCCTTCGGCCCTGTTCGATCCGCAATCCGATTGGTCGTCGGCTCACTCGGTGCAGGTCCTTCGTCCGTCGCGCTCGCTCCCTTGGAACCTCCGAACAACCCCTTTAAAATTCCTCCGGTAGTCGGTTCGATTCGAATATCTCGTCGGTTATTAGGTACCAAGTACTTTTTGGCAACTCGCTGAACATCTTCAATCGTGACTGCCTCAATTTCACGTATCCGTTGATTGACTCTCTCAGTGTTCCCTTGCAGCACCGCATAATTGCCCAATCGCTCCGCTTTGCTCGCTACAGTGCTTGTCCCCGAAACCTCATTGCGCCGCAATTGATTCTTCATCTTATCGAGCTCTTCCTGAGTGATCGGCTCGTTGACAATCCGCTCGATATGCTTGTCGATGGACTTCATCAACGATGCCTTGTCCCCCACCAACGGCAATAACACGCCTCCAGCACCAGCAAGCCCACTGTCTTCAAAAGAGAACGATCCACCAATGGCGATCTGAGCAATTTTCTGCTCCTTGACAATGTCGTTGTAAATCCGACTCGATTCTCCACCCCCAAGCACTCCCATCAGCACTTCCAAAGGTGCAGAATCTGGATGGTCGGACCCCACGGTGTAATACGCACACCCTAAAACGGGCAACGGCCCTTTATCCTCCGCAATCTGTATCGGAGGACGGGGCTTGTCCATCGAAAACGGTTTGAACTCTGGTTGCTCAGGATCTGGACATCGAGGTATCCAGCCAAAGTACTTCGTCCCTAACGACTGTACATCTTCGTGCTTTACCGCTCCCACCACGACCAAGGTCGCATTGTTGGGGACGTAGTACTTGTTCCAAAAAGCTGCCAACTCTTCTATCGGTGCTTTTCGAAGATGCGAAATCTGTCCACCAGGCGTCCAAGCATATGGACGATCTCCGTAGAGTGCCTCCAAGACCTTCTCTGGGGCTCGCCCATAGGGTCGGTTGTGCCCCATCCGCAACTCCTCTTCAACCACTTTTCGCTCGGTGTGAAACCCCTTCTCATCAATCTTGAGAAACGCCATCCGCTCCGCCTCCAACCAAAGAACTAACTCCAGTTGATTGCTTGGGACTTCATTCACATATACCGTTTGGTCAAACGATGTATACGCATTGCAATTGCCCCCTACTTTGCGAATGTTATCGAAGTGACCGGTCTCGTTCAGTCGATCCGTCCCCCGGAACATCATGTGTTCAAACATGTGGGCAAATCCTTGCCGATCCAATTCTTCATTTTTTGAACCTACATGATACCAAACCTGAACCGCGACAATTGGACAGGAGAAATCCTCAAGCGATATGATCCGCAACCCGTTGTCCAATACTACTTCTTGGAAATCAAACGGTCGCTCTTGGGCGTGTAACTGCGACCAGCTTTGTGAAAACGCCACTAGGACGAAACTGATCACGCAAGCGAGCAAAACTTTGCAGCACATATAGAAGCGAAACGCAATTCCGTAGCACATGGTCGGGATTCCGATCGTTGATAGGAAAAGAACAGACAAGGTAATTACAAAATGACCCATTCGGAGCTCGACGAAGGTTTGTGTTCCCTGAGCATTGCCAGGAACATTTGCATTCGCAAGCACCGTTTGTTAACCCTATTGTAACGCTGATTCGAGGCTTCAAGTTCCCGCCGGACCGGTGCATAAGCGAGTTTCCTCGCATTCTTTCACTGCGTTGCATTTCATTGTCGTTTGGATTACAAAAGTCCTCAGACCCTCCCGCCTATTCCATCCTCTCAAAACCAAGAAGTTGCTCATGAACAGCAATTCAAACGCCACCGCAACCCATCCGCGCCGTGATTTCCTGACCGTTTCCGCTAGTGCCGCGACGGCTACTCTGATTGCAAGCCGATCACCCCGTGCGATGGCTTCGACAATGCATCCGGTCTGGGCTAGCGAGCGCATTCGCGTCGGCGCGATTGGAGTCGGTGGACGTGGGTCTCTACTGCTTGAGCAACTTCCAGAGTCCGCACAAATTGTTGCTGTCGCTGATTGCAACCAACCTCGCGCGATGGCTTTTCGTGAAAAACTAAAAGCCGATTGGCCGGTGTACTCGGACTATCGCCAAGTCCTCGATCGCAAAGATATCGATGCGGTCATTGTGGCGACCGGTGAATTTCAACGCATTCGACCGTGCATCGAAGCTTGTATGGCCGGCAAAGACATCTACGCAGAAAAACCTCTTTCACTCTACATCCAAGAAGGTCGCGCGCTGGTTTCCGCCGCTCGAAAAGCGAAACGGATCGTCCAAGTCGGAACGCAACAACGATCGATGGAGATGAACCGGATCGCTTGTGCACTGATCCGAAACGGTGGACTTGGAAAACTTCTCGAAGTCCGAGCGATTGCTTACAAAGGCCCTCAATTGTCTCCTGCAGAACCATTCCCAAGCGAAACGCCACCTGCGGGCTTGGATTGGAACATGTGGCTCAATCAAGCGGCAGACAGGCCCTTTAACTCCAAATGGATGGGATGGATGCAATGGCACGATTTCGCTGGGGGCGAAATGACCAATTGGGGAGCCCATGGTGTTGACCAAATTCAATGGGCTTTGGGGATGGATCACACCGGACCTGTCGAACTCGAACCTCTTAGCCAAGGACTCGATGGTCAAGTCAGGATGAAGTACGCTAACGGCGTCGTTGTCAACTATGTGATCGAACCAGGCAAAGGCCCGATGGGTGGTGCCGTCTTTATCTGTGAAAAAGGCAAGTTGGAAATCAACCGCAATAAATTCACTTCCAATCCACCAGAAATCGCAGCGGAACTTCTCAAGCAACTCGATAGTGCCGAGGAAGAACGCAAATGGAGCGACTCCCTCGCGCTCTGGCAAGCCAAATGGCACATGCAGAATTGGCTCGATTGCATCAAGTCACGAGAACTACCCGTTGCGGATGTCGAGATTGGCCATCGTTCCGTCTCGGTCTGCCACTTGGCCAACATCACCCGAGAATTGCAACGTCCGCTACGATGGGATCCAGTCAAGGAACAGTTCGTGGACGACACTGCCGCCGATCGACTTTTGACCCGTGAACGACGTAAAGGGTTCGAATTACCTGCGTAGTGCCACCCAAAGCCGCAGTACTAGGGTTTATACTACTTCAGGTGAATGTTGCATGACGCTAACCTCACCCCGGGGTTGCGTCCAAGTCGTCCATCCTGAACTGGGTCATCCTCATGGTGCCATCGAATTCTATCCCTCCCGCTGCAAACCGATATGGATGCAGCGAGTTTCGTCAAATGCGTCGACGCGACGCGCTGGTCGTCGGGAGCTTGGGCGCGCTGGGACTCTCCCTCGCAGATTTGTTCCGACTTCGCTCCAATGCAGATGAACCACCAAATTCCGCTTACAGTAGCCAAGCGGCCAAAGGGAATCTTCCTGAACGCATCAAAAGCATCATTCAGCTCAACCTTGGTGGTGGTTTCCCACAGCATGAATCTTTTGATCCCAAACCAGAAGCCCCCCTCGAATACCGGGGTGCATATGGAATCACCAAAACCAACACAGGAGACCATTTCAGCGAAAACCTCACCAAGACCGCAAACGTTGCCGATAAGCTCACTGTGCTAAGAACAGTTGTGGGCAAGGTCCCTGACCACGGGCTGGCAACTTACCACCTTTCAACAGGCTACACACCCACCGCCGTGATCGACTATCCATCAATGGGCTCGATCATCTCCCATGAACTAGGACCGCGCGGAATCCTCCCTCCCTATATCGCGATCCCCAAACGCAATTCATTCACGGGAAACACCGGCTTTCTTCCAAGCAGTTACGGTGTCTTTGAAATCGGAGATGATCCTGCGAAAGGAAAGAACTTCCAAG
>JBEICB010000024.1:0-34537 GCA_040373655.1 Pirellula sp.
ACTCGATACTCCAAAAGGAAACTGACCCTGGAGACCCTGGAAGCCCGAAAGGTCTTCGCGGGCATGCTCATCAGCGAAATCCAAGAAGACCCACTCTTCGGAAATCGTGATACCGATCAATACATTGAACTGCGAGGAACCCCCAACGCGACCATCCCGGCTGGCACATACTTCGCCACTCTCGAAAGCTGGGGGGCTGTACCTGGCGGCCCTGGGTACCTGCACAGTATCATCGATGTCTCCAACCTCTCAGTCGGTTCGAACGGCTTCTTAACCATCACGCAAGCCGGATCGCCCTATCAAGTCAACGCACAGTCGTCACGCTTAAGCAGCACTTTGAATGCTTTTGCAGGACTCCCCGATAATCGCTGGAGCGACGCTTCGACGATCTCGGATCGCTTGGCACATGTCGGCGGATCCCTGAGCTTCTTGCTCATTAACTCGGCAACCAAACCAACTCCTGCGACCGACTATGACCTCAACGACGACGGCACTTTGGATAATGGTGCTGCTAGCTGGACAATCCACGACTCCGTAGCCATGCTCGGTTTCACCCCATCACCCTGTTGGTCCTACGGCAGAATCTCCTTCTCACACTTCAACGCCGATCAACGCGTTGCGCCAGGAACCGTACTGGTGGTCCAAGAAAACGTAGGATATGTCGCACGTATCGGTAACTCCACCGGCTACACCACGGAAGATTGGGTCGCTGGGACAACCATCGAAGATGAACTGAATCCCAACTCCAAATACCGCTTCACCTACGGAACCTTCGGCGATCCAAGACCCCTCGTTTATTCGGGGCGCGCAACGAATCACGTCGGCACTTTTAATTTCGGTGGCGGATTCTCAGGAACCACCTCACTCGATGTCGATCGCAATGGGATTATCAATGGTTCCGATACACCACTCGCCGGCGTTTCGCTCTTTGCCGACCGCAACGATAACGGCGTTCGCGATTTGACCACCATCGATGTCATCGCCGCACAACAACCCCTGAACGTCGAAATAGCAAACGCTTTCCCAAACGCCACTCTGACCGTCGCGAATGACACAAACAAAAACATCGGTTTCGCAGTAAAGACCGTTAATACCTTTGATAATAACTTCAACACAATTCGCGTCTTCTCGAGCGAAGGGATTCCTTGGTACGACTCGTCTGACCGATTGAAAGTAATGTTCTACCGCGAAGCCCAATCAATCTCGATCGAGTCCATCGCTGCTAGCAACACAACTCCATCCTACGGAAGACTCTCGATCTACGACAAAAATGACAACTTGATAGCAACGAAAACAACCCGTCCTCTTATTGGGATGGACCGCGAAGTCATCGGATTCAATCGACCAACCGCAGACATCAAGTATGCCATCATCTACACCGACGAAACAATTCCAGACTCAAGCCCATTCGGCCCGTTCGATAAACTCCGATATTCTTATCCCGAATTCCAAACCACCTCGGGAGCTGATGGTTCGTTCTACATCTCTGAACTACCACCCTCTATTCCGGTCCCTCCGCCAACTCCCGGTACCCCACCGGAAGTCTACCGCTTGACCGTCGGTAACTTCCCCGGAAATCTCATCCCTCTGACTTCCAATTCAGGCCGAACGCTCGCCGTCACTGCATTCGAACATCTAACGGACGTTTCCTTTGGTTTCCAATTAAACCTTGCCCCGGAAATCCAGTCTTCTCAATTCAATATTCCTGAAAACCCGCCGGTAAATTCCGTAGTTGCCACTGTTCTAGCTACCGATCCAGATGCAGGACAAACGCTCACCTATCGTTTCTCTAGCAACCCCGGGCCATTTAGTATCGATGTGCTCACCGGCGAAATCAGATACACAGGCAACGGCGCTTGGGACTATGAAACCACTCGCGAACTGAACGTCGAAGTTGAGGTCAAAGACTCTCAAGCCATTCCGGGAGTCACGAAGAAGTTCATCAAGTTGGTGAATCTAGATCGCAACGAAGCCCCATTGATCCAAGCCTCAACGTTCACGATCGATGAGAACTCCCCGCCTGGAACTATCGTTGGAACCGTTATCGCTACCGACCCCGATGCCGGAGTAAACGGACAACTTACCTACGCACTCGGTTCCACCGCGCCTGCCGGTGTCTTTACTATCGATGAAAACAACGGACAACTTCGTGTCCTCTCCTCGGCGATGCTCGACTACGAAGCCCGCTTCTTTTTAAACGTTCCTGTCGTGGTCAGAGACAAGGCTAGCCCATCGCTGTCCGCCACCGGTACCGTCACCGTTCAGTTGCGAGACATCAACGAAGCTCCAACCAATATCCTATTCAACGACGTACGAACCGTCACCGAAACCACTCCTGTGTTTCAACCGTTGACCGTTGCGACAATCCAAGTCATCGATGATGCACTCGGAACAAACCAACTCTCGATCTCCGGAGTCGATGCTAGTTTCTTTAACCTCGTCGGAAACGAACTGAGATTCCAAAGCGCACTTCCCCTGGATTTCGAAACCAAATCTAGCTATAGCGTACTAGTCTCATCCGAAGACCCTACCGTTGGCTCGAACCCAGATCTGAGCGTTCTGTTCACCCTGCAAATCAACGATGTCAATGAGAAACCAACCGGCATCGTGTTCACCAATGTCGTCAACCCACTCCTGGAATCAACCGATGTCTCGACGCCAGTTCGTGTCGCGAACATCGCAGCTCAAGACGACGCGATCGGTAACAACACTTTCTCCCTCGCTAACGGACTCGATGCGAGCTTCTTCCAAATCGTCGGTAACGAACTGAGATTTCAATCAGCCACACCCCTGGACTTCGAAACAAAAACCAACTATCGAGTCGTAGTCCAAGTCGATGATCCCGCATTCCCTGGAATCCCGGATGCATCATCCTCCTTCACGCTGACCATCGGCGATGTCAACGAACCACCCACCGATCTGAGACTCCTCAATCCGGTGACTCTGATCAATGAAACCAATGGGCCATCCCCTGGCCAAAACGTCGCAACGATCGCTGTGACCGATGACTCCGTCAGTGGCTCAAATGTATTCTCACTCGAAGGTTCAGATGCGAACGCATTCGAAATCGTCGGTAGCAACCTGCGACTTCGACAAGGCACCCTCCTGGATTTCGAAGTTAAACCGTTCTACGACGTCATCGTGCGCGTAACCGACATGGACTTCCCTGGGCAACCCACCCTAACACGCTCGCTGCGAGTGAATGTACGCAATCGCCCAGAAATCGTTGCTATTACCGATTCTGCCGGTAACCCGCTCAGTGAACGAATTCAAAACGTTCGACTACACTGGGACGCTGAACTCAATACCGTCGGCATCGATGCCGTAAGTATGGTTAAGAAAGATGTGGATCTCCTACCGGTTACTACCACCGTTAACCGTAGCGTTATCGATGGTAAGACCGTCATGGATCTGACCTTCAGCGGCTCTCTTGCCGACGCCCAAGGCTATCTGATCGATGGAGTCTACGAAGTCTTCGTCAACGGTGCTCGAGTAACCGCCGTCTCAACAGGGGCAAGCGGATTGTCTTATAACTCCGGACCACTGCCAGTCCTCAATCCTCTCCCACCAGCCACTCTAACCATCTCAGGTAAGTCACTACTGCGGACCGGCGAATCGGCAAATTACAACATTGCACTTACAGGTCTGCAGTCGCCACCGAATGTGATCAATTACGAAGTCGACCTCGATGGAAACGGAACAATCGACCGATTCCTCTCCGGTAGTACCAACCTGACCATCCCCAACGTTAGCTTTGCAGAAGCAGGAAGCAACACCCTCAAAGTCACTGCAAAGTCACAAGGGGCTTTACTGGCTCAAGCAAGCTACGTCATCGACGTTACTCCTGCCCGCAGCAGTAGCGAAAACTGGGTGTCCGCCATGGATACCGATCGGGACACCTCGATCTCTCCACTGGACGTTCTCGGTGTGATCAATCAAATCAACACCGGATCAGGTACCTATCGGATCGACTTCGACGTCGATCGAGATGGTACCATCTCTCCGTTGGATCCACTGATGGTCATCAACTACCTGAACACCTCTCCCGCTGGACAAGTACTGCCTCTGACAAACTTGGTCATGGCAGAGTCCGGAGGCATCCAATCCATCACCGCAGATCGCGGCATCTCAGGACGCATTGTCAACAACTCCAGATCCCTCTTCGCATCTCTCAATGGTGGCGATCGACTCGACGTTTCCCAGTATGTTGCCAACGATGGATCCTTCGCTCTGAATGATCAAGCGATCACCGAGCTCTTCGGTATCCTCCCCGATGGACCACAGTTGATCTCCCTCTCTGTCAGATCCGCAAACAGCTTCCTACCTAGCTTGGATAAGCACTTCCTGAACTTAAACCAATATCTAAACCCATTCTCTATCCTCTCACTTGTCGGACGAGAAGGAACCTTGCGAGCATCCTGGACCGCTTCAGCACCAAGTGCTCGCTACAACCTGCTCGCCGGTCCGGTTGGCGGAACTCTGAGCCCAATCAAGACAGCCATTTCCGGTACATCTGTCCAGCTCGCACTCGAGCCCGGACTTTACGAAGTCCAAATCGAAGCTTTCGATCCAGCTGGAAATTCTGTCCGATCGGAGAAACGATCCGTCAACGTCTAAAGCTCTTATCCCAGTTACCACCGATTGTGAAGAATGCGTTCCATTTGTATCGAATCACTTATAGGTAGGAGTCGCAAATGAAGGTCGGAATTGTTGGCGCCGGAATCGTCGGCCTCGCCCACGCTTGGGCTGCGGCTGAACGCGGAGCTAAAGTAACGGTCTTCGAGCGAACCCCAAAAGCAAGCGGTGCTTCGATACGGAACTTTGGCATGGTCTGGGTCATCGGCCAACCCGATGCAGCACAGACCACCGCCATGCGATCACGAAACCGCTGGCTGCGTCTTCGCGATGAAGCCGGCCTGTGGGTCGAGCCTTGTGGCTCTTTACACCTCGCCCATCACGAAGATGAATGGCAAGTCCTCCAAGAATACATCGAGTTGCACCAACACGGGTCGCGCGGAGAACATTTGCAACTGCTGAATTCCCGCGAAACAATGAATCTCAGTTCCGCCGCAACTACAACCGGCTTACTCGGTAGCCTCTGGAGCAAAACGGAATGTTGCGTCGACCCGACCTCTGCAGTTCGGTCCCTGCCGACATGGTTGCACAAAACTTACGGAGTGGAATTCCATTTCTCAACCTGCGTAACCAACGCGGTCCAAGGTGAGTTACGGACCGGAAATCGCGAAAACCACCGATTCGACCACATCGTTATCTGCTCCGGTGATGACTTTGCCACACTGTTTCCCGAAGCCTTCCAACAACAACCAATTCGCCCATGTAAACTCCACATGATGCGCACTGTATCGCAACCGAACTCATGGAGACTCGGTCCTCACGTTGCAGGAGGACTAACCCTGAGACATTACCCGAATTTCAAGTCGTGCCCAACTCTAGAACGACTCGCCGCAAGAATCGAAAATGATGCCCCAGAACTCAATCGCTATGGCATTCACGTCATGGCTTCGCAGAACCATCTGGGCCAAGTTGTCCTTGGAGACTCCCACCAATACGGAGACGAAATCGAACCATTTGACGACTGTCGTATCGATGATTGGATCCTCAGAGAATTGCGTAAAATCATCCAACTGCCTAGCTGGGAACTCCAGTCACGCTGGCAAGGTGTCTATGCTAAATACTCCAATGGGCTTTTCTTTGAACACTCTATCGCGCCGGGGCTAGATATTTTCACCGGCCTCGGTGGCAACGGTATGACACTCTCTTTCGGACTCGCAGAAGAAGCTTGGGAAAACAAGTTACCGACTTAACGCTCCACTGATAAACTCACGCCACGCAAATAATCGATTATGAATCAAGTAAATCACGACGGTCTCTGGTGGACAGGTCGAGAAGTCGGACAAGCACCACCTTTCCAGATCTCAGCATTAAAAGCAATCCTATTTGATTGGGCAGGTACCACTATCGATTATGGTAGCATCGCACCTGTTGAGGTGTTCCGCGCTGTATTCCAAGAAGTTGGTGTGCAAGTCACCGAGGCAGAAGCCCGTGGACCGATGGGTCAAGCGAAAATCGACCACATTCGCGCGATGATCGCACTGCCTCGTATTTCACAAGCTTGGGCCGAACACTTCCACCGCCTACCCAGTGAACACGATGTGCGAGAACTCTACAAAAGGTTTCTGCCATTGCAACAAACCGTCCTCGCTGAACATTCCGACGTTATCCCAGGGATACCTGAAACGATCCAAGCTCTCCGCAATCAAGGTCTCAAGATCGGTTCGACCACAGGCTATACACGCGCCCTGATGGATTGTGTAGAACCCATCGCAAAACAAAATGGTTACGCACCCGATACGACGGTCTGTAGCGATGAAGTTTCCGCAGGTCGCCCTGCCCCTTGGCAGAATTTTCGTGCAGCCGAACAACTCGGTGTCTATCCGATGTCTCAAATCGCTGTGGCAGATGACTCTCTGGCTGGTATCGCTGCTGGACGCAATGCTGGATGCTGGACCATCGCCGTCGCCCAAACCGGAAATGCACTCGGCCTGACTCTCTCGCAATGCCGATCGATGAAGCCAACTGAACTGCAACAAAAACTAAGCTCGATCGCTCGCGACTTCCTGGCCAATGGGGCGGATCTTGTGGTCCGCTCTATCGAGGATCTTCAACAACTTATCGCGATGGACCAATAACATCAGGAACATCGATATCCCAACAACTGATCTCATTTTCCAAAGCGATAATCAACTGCAAGTCGTTTCCTTTCGGTAGCAATGCTGCCCCCAAAATCCTTGCTCGAAACGAAACTTGATCCACCATGCTCAAATCACCCGTGAACAGATGCAGGATTCGGTTCGGCCCCGTGGCGATCCCAACCAACTGCCCATCTGCTAGGCGGACCGTACCAAGCAACTTCGCTTGCTCTGGCCGCACGCACAACGGGCGCTGCTGAATCACTTGATGCAATCGATTGCATACAAAAAGGCCCGTTTCTCCGCTAGCAAGCCGCCCGAGATGGTATTCCAACAACTCCGCATCCGAAGCTTCTACCCCCAACTTCTTGCCTGTGTGCATCCCCCAAAACCAAGCCGAAGCATCGACACGCATCGGTAATCGTTCAAGCCTCGCTTCCAACGCTTTCTGCCCACCACTACTCGCGACGCTCCCGCCAAGATTAGAGATGTGATGCAATGTTGCATCCGAGTACAGAACATCCCATTGGTCTACACGCCCCATCGCATCCAAACCTGGAACAAATGCAACCGGAGTTTCACGAAAGGAAGCGTCCAAACGCTGTTCCGATTTCGGATCGATCACCATAAGCCTCGAAGAAGTCGTACCGACTGCCAATCTGGATAACTCTACCGGTTTGCTCTCCACCAACGAGTCCAGCGCATTGCCTGTAGGAATCCATGCGTGACAGACGGGAGATTCGGCAACCTGCGTGTTATACATTGTTGCCAATGGAATCGATGCTTTCGCTCCTAGCACCGGGCTCTCCGCCGAAGTTGCAATCGGCGTTAATGGCACCGTCGGACTTAACCAAATTCTTGGCAAGCCCTCTGGTAAAATTGCAATCATCGCCTGAGTCCAAGGATCAAAACTCATCGAGATCCGCTTCGCACCATCGGCTTGCTCCGGTTCGATCCGAGAGACGACACTAGTCGTTCCATCAAGCCGAACGCTGTAAACTAGTCCATCCTCATCCAACGCGGACATCACCAAATTCTCTGGTGCCAACGCGGTCAAATCCGAAATCTTCTGCGTCGCCCATCGAGGGGACCAAGCACCCGCAGCACTGATTAATGGAGATTGAAAATCGACTTTCCAAACCCGGCGCATCCCGTGCACCGAAAACTGAAATTCCGGCACCTCTGGTAACTTAGCTGATTGCTCTTTATCTAACGCCACAAGATGCAGTGCGGCTATAAAACGAGCTTGATTGTCTGCATCTTTCTGCAATTGCCGACTCGCTAAATCCTGCTTATCCCTCAACTTGGTAACCAAACTTGGTATCGCTGCAATCACTTCTGGATTCAATATCCATTCGGCAACCTGCACCCTTCGCTCTCGATCCAAAATCACTAACGCCGGCGCTCCAGGTACAGAAAAAGCCTTCTGCAATTCTCCGTCACGATCGATCGCTAAAGGCAACTCGCTATTCCAACTCTTAAGCTTCTCAGCCACCCCCGCCGCATCCGAGGAACTCGCCACTAAATACAATTCACTCGCTGCGGAAAGCTCGTTCTCCAGAAGTGTCTTTTTCACTCGACTAAGATCATCGATCAGCGGACGTAAAACCGCACGATCATCCACCCAGCACAAGATACTCAACGGACGTCGCGGCTCCGCTGTGTCCAACAACACCTCCCCGGTTATTGATTTGAAATCCAACGGTGGAACCACCTTCCCAAGTATAGGTGTCGATACGATCGGCGGAACCGCAACCCATCGCCTGACCAATAACTCCCCAGGCACCTCCGCCAAATTCCATCGCTCCCAAACGATCTTCTGATCAACCTTCACGTCAAGAAATTCAACAGCACAACGCAACCCATCCAACACCTCTTTAGGATAGTTTGGATAATAAAATCGCGCAGGCAACTCAATCTTGCGCAACAACGAGGATTGAGGGTCAATCCATAAAACCCAAACTAACTCAACACCATCGACCTGCTTGACTACCTGAATGCGAACACAAGACACCCCTTGGATCGTGCCAGCTTCCAAATAGGTCAGCTTGCTCTCTTGCCCCGAAAACGCTTGCGAAGCGTCCATAGACATCAAGAATTCCAACTGAATCGGTTTGGACATTGGCTCGTTTAATAGTCCAGCCAGCGTATCGTCCGCGAGCCAAAGCGAATCGATCCGCTCCGGCATTGGACGGACCAACCTCTGGTTCGGAAACGGAACCGGGGATGCAATGGCAACATCCTGTGGTTCGGTAATCGCTGCATTTGGCACCGTTCCAAGCATCAATGCCTTCGATCGCGCTTCCCAACCAGTATCCTTCCAGCATGCATCGACGAGCCCAGTACGCAGCGCGAGTCGATTTGGACGCTCCCAAGCCACCTGCAGAGGCAAGGTCAACGTCGTCTTTCCTTGAATCACCAATTGACCAGCATCTTCATAACGCTGTAACTGCTGGTACTTCTTCAAACACCCCTCTAGCAAAACACGGGCTTCCACCAACGTCTTGCCCGGCGGATTCGACGAAGGACCCTGAACTCCATCCCCCTGAGTGACCGCTTGCAATGCCGAACTCGGCCCCTCACTCCCTTGGCTGCCACTCTCTTGACGATCAGCCTTGATATCACTCCCCGCCTGACCTTGAATCCCAGACTCCTGTTTCTTCTCCAAATCAGGTGTTGGTTGGCAACCAACAAACAAGACCAACCCGAAGACCATTGAGAAAACAGGCCACGCAAGTGCCATAAGGCGCTGATCGAAAGTCACCATAGTCAAAAATCGCGTTGGCTGGAGCTGTGTGTCAATTCTCAGGAGTAGCGGTAGGCAACCTGCCGGAACCACCTCTCGGCCATTCAGGACAATCCGACCGAGTCTATCTCGCGATTATAGACAGATCAAAGGATCGAGGGAAACGATACACTCACATCCGACCCAAGTGCATAAAGAACGCTCGCCGGTTTCTCATCCACTAAAAACGCGAATTCGTCACCGTAACTTTCCCGAAAATCAACCTGTATTTCTACATCCTCCACCGAACAACTTACCCATGGAGGATGCTCGACGCGGTACTCCAGCGTCTTCTTCGGCCCCTTGGCATACCCCCAATAATGTTCCGTAATAAACTCTCCAAGCGACCGAGCGGGGGGCAGATTTAACGGTTTGTCGATACGAGCGGAAATCCTATTCTGCTGCCGATTTCCCCAAGTATATGTCACCTGCTGAGGTACCGTTTTCGGGTTTGCTCGATCCGATGATTCCCTCCAAACGAACTCGTGCCCCATCGGCATCGCTACGTAATTCTCATAAAACAAATTGTTTGCAATAAGAGGAATCGCTGCTCGCGGAACGATCTCTTTCAGGAATGTGACCGCTCTTAGGCTTCGGTCTCGGTCCGGTGTTACATAGAACCTTAAATTCACTTCCTCAAAGCGACGATGCCCAGGTACGGGTATTCCCAACACCCGAGTTTGATCGAAGAGAAAAGCCACCAAACTGACGAAACACTCACCCTGAAAGTAATCAAGTGACGTTTTCGCCGGTACGTATCGCTCCAAAAACGCAGGTGCAACGCGATAATTTGCAAGAATCAAATGCTTCCAATGCGCCTTCAAGAACTTCATCAGCTTCGTGCCATCCTAATACAGATAACAATACTTGAACACCGTTTCAATCACTCGAAATCCGACAGATTCATACAATCGAATCGCGGCCAAATTATGGGTCGTCACCTCCAGACTTACGCTTCGACATCCGTTATCCCGATAACCGGATAAACAGCGACGCAACAACTCCTTACCCAATCCACGTCCTCGCCACGATGGTATCACACCAATGTTCTGAATCGACCCATAACCATGATTAGCAAGTAGACCTTGAATGGTAGCAAGCGGTTGCTCATTTCCTTGTTCATCGCGAAAAACCGCTAGCCATGTCGCCTCTGGTACAAAATCGGTTCTTCCTGCCAAGTCCCGCATCAACTGCCTACAACCTTCCCGATCCGCCAAACAAGCAAAAACACTACCATCCATCTCATGCCGAAAGCTCTCCCACTTTGCTTGCGCATGCGCACCGATCAACTTGCTGTGCCAAGGCAACCACAACACTTGACCTTGTCCCCCAGAGGAATCTGATTGAGCGCCGACTTCAGGTCGAACCGAGCCCAGCCACTGAGCGATACCACCAAGATCTACCTGCATGCGCAATCTTTTGATAAAAACCGAATGCGACGTATTCATATTCAGCGCCCATGACTGGGCTTCTTGTCGACTTTAGATCTTTCAGAAAGCATCGTCATATCTTTATCTACGCGAATACAGCGCGCCGGGGAGCCGACCCAAGTCGAGTGATCGGGTACCGCTTGAATCACCGTGGAATTAGCGCCTAGAGTAGCCCAAGCTCCCACGCGAATCCCGGGAATCACACACGTACCGATTCCAATTAATGCTCCTTCGCCAACGTCGACCGTCCCTGCAAGATGGCAACCAGGTGCGATATGTGCGTAGTCATCGATGCGCGTATCATGATCGACCGAGCAAGCGGTGTTTAGGATAACACCACTTCCTATCCTAGCCATTGCACCAACAACAGCTTTTGGCATCACCACGGTTCCTTCACCAAGAATCGCGGACGGGGATACGTAGGCAGATTCAGCAACGATCGTTGCAAAGTAACCTCCCAAGTCAGCGATGCGTTGCATCACGCGTTGTCGCAAGCGATTCTCGCCAATTCCAACGAGAAAATGTACCCCTTCGCGGCAATAAGCGCGAATTTGCTCCGGAGTCTCTTCGACCACCGGAACCCCCAAAAGTTCCGTAACCGATGGACGAACATCCAAGCAACAAACAACACGAGCTTGGTTCCCCGAGCGTGCTGCCTCGATCACCATCTTGGCATGCCCACCACCGCCGATCACAACAATTTGATCCATGCGTAGCCTTCTGTAACAATTACTTCAAGGAAGAAAGATACTCGATCAGGTCCAAGAACTCAGTTGGTGCAACGGTAACTGCCAAACTTTCCGGCATGCTGCTTTGCAACGACTGTTTGCGTTCGGCAATGTCTTCTTTTTTATTCAACTTCCGCGATTTGCCTTCCGGTAGTGATAGCGTGAGCCTCTCCTCCGTCTCTTCAGAAATGAAGCCGATAAGTACTTCGTCATCCTCGGTTCGAATTTGCTCGGTAACGTATTTCGGATCCATTTTGGCACTCGGTTCGACAATCGATTCGATCAAATCATGACGATTCAATCGTACCGCTACGTTGGTCAGCTCTGGTCCGAATTGGTACCCTTTCTCACCGACTCGGTGGCAGTTCGCGCATACGCGTGCAAAGACTTGCTGTCCGTTCTTTGCATTCCCCTTGAGATTGATCAACGCCGCATATGCATTCTCGCGGGCAACTTCCTTTTTGATGTCGGCAGGTTCAGCAAGCAATTTGATATGTTTCTCAGCAGCTATTCCCGGCCCGTTTGCCGCCAAAAAGCGATCGACGGCGCCAATTCCATTCGGACTGGTTTTCGCCAATTCTCCGCTGCGATACATCGGCTCCCAAGTCCCTTGGGTTGCTGCAATCGAGTGCTCCATGATGTAGGTGAGCCATGGGTCCATTGGACGTGTGGCGATATCCAATAGTGCATCGACCGACTCCCTGTTTTGGAAGTAACTCAGTCCACGAGTCACCTCCGCTAGAACTCGAGGATGCGGGTCATTCGAAGCCGCGATCAGATCATTTAATGCCTCGGGAATTAATCGACGCAAGTCGGTGATACCATGAACCACGGCCGCTCTTACTTTCGGTTCCGGCGACTTGAGCAATCGCTCGATCAACCCACGATCCACATGGTGATGATTCTGATACACCCAGAAGGCCTCGCAGAGCAATCGCTCATTTTCAATGACCTCGACAGGCAATGGCTCACTTTCTGCTCGAACCAGATTGATATTGTCCACCGAAGATTTCAAACCCGCCGTCCATTTCGCCACGGCATCAAGCACCAACTCTTTCGAGCGATCGGCAAGTTCGCGTCGAGCCCTTGCGCGGGTGCGTGGCTCGTAGACTCGCAACTGATCGAGCAACTCGAACTCCGACTTCCCTTTTTGCGTCAATGGAGTCAACAATGGTCGATCCTTGGCAACCAATCGGTAGATTCTTCCACGCACATGGTCTCGGTTCGGGTCCCGCTGAGAGTACTGCATGTGCCCGATCAACGCATTGGCCCAATCGCCAAACCACAGTGCTCCATCCGGCCCGATCTGAGGATCCGCTGGTCGGAAGTTCTTATCCTTTGAACGGATCAAATCCTCGGGCTGCTTCGGCCCAAACATCACTCGCTCACCCGTAAAACCGGCTCCATCATCTCGAATGCGAAATCGCGGCATACCATTCATGTTGATCACGCATGCATAAGTCAGTTCCCCTTGCAACGCGTCAGGCAGATGCCGTGAATAGAGCAATTCATTCCCTAATGCAGGACGCATTCCTTGGTTGTCGAAGATAGCGTTCAACCCACGTCGTGGACCAATTTGGTTCCCCGAAAGTGCAGTTGCCCAGTGCTGCTGCGCATTCGTGCCGTCTCCGACAATACCTTGCCCCCAAGGGTCAAACATCATGCACCAAGGATTTCCATAACCAGGAGTCGTGAACCGAGAAATCTCATACGTACGAGGATCGAATACGTAACTGCCTGCCGCTCCCTTCCAACGCTTGGGCCCCCAAGGGGTCTCCAAAGTTGTACTCATCGCTACCCCCTCGAGCATGTGCAGCAATCCTCCATGCGAGAACTCAAACGCACCAATCGTATGGTGCGTATCATCCGTTCCCCAACCATCTAAAATCTCAACAACCTCGTCCGCCACGTCGTCACCATCATTGTCTTTGAGCCAGATCAACCGCGGTTGATCGACAACCAGTACCCCACCCTTGTAGAATTCAAATCCTGTCGGGCAATGGAGCTTGTCGTAGAACACCTTGCTCTTATCAGCACGTCCGTCTCCATCGGTGTCTTCGAGGATGATCAAACGATCGTTTGGTCTCGCATCACCCGGCCTCCATTGCGGATAAGTGGGCATGCAAGCCACCCATAGGCGGCCTTGATTGTCGAAATTCAACTGCACCGGCTTGGCTAACTCAGGCACCATCGTCTCATCTGCGAATAACCGAATCTCAAGACCATCGGCAACCTCGGTATTCGCGATAAACTCGTCCGGGCTCAAGTACCTCAATTCCGGCGACTCAGAGTATTTCTGCGTTGGCGTACCGAAACGCGTTGGCGGAACAATCAACTCCTGCGTCGCGGAATCATCAATCATCCCGATCTCTTTGCCCAAAACGGAATCCCAAATCGCGCGATCGCGGACTTGCGCCATTTGCCGGATCTTGTTGTACTCGCGAGGGAAGGTGTCGTGATCCCAAGTCCTTCGCCCACCGTAGACGTACCACCCATTGATCATCCGATAATCTTGCAAGTGAACCCAAGACTTGTCATTGACCAAGTCTCGAATTGCCTTCACCCGCTCTGCATCCTTGGCAATTGATGATTTGCTCAAACGATCTGCGAACAAATTCTTTGCCATGACTTCGGCAACCAACGCATCCCCTTGCTGGTTGACTTGAAACCCTGCAGTCGTGTACTGACACCCAGGCTCCTTCTGAAATGCCGTTTGAGTTTCCGAGAACAAGTCGATCATTGGCCACTGCGTGCGACGAGAAACTTCTCGGATCGCTTCGTTGTAAAGTGTCAACTGCGCGTTGATCGCATCAGCCGAAGGCAATAAAGGATCTGCCGTATCCTCAAAGGCGATCGGACCGACCAGCAAAAACCGAACCTTCGCACCGGTGGAATCCCGAGTGTATCTCTGCGAGAATTGCTCAAGGTATTCAATGTAGTTGCGTATGAACGCTTCGACTCCCGAAGCCCCAGCAAACGACTCGTTATACCCATAGAAACAAAACACCGTATCGGGCGAAAAGTGATACAACGGATCATCGAGCAAATCGTAATTCGCTGGACGTTGGCGAACCGTCAGCTCATCAGCAGGCCTTGCAAAATTCCGTACTACCAATTGCTTGTCCGGATTAGCCAAGTGTAGGTAGGTCTCAAAGTGTCCATAAAGGTTCATTTTTTCTGCAAGCGAATTCCCTACGAAAGCGATCCGTTCCCCGGACAAGAAATCCAGTGGCAGACGTGCAGGGAATAAAGCGGGGCGGGGACTACGGTCCGGAGCTACCAACAAATCCCTACCAGGAACCTCCGGGGGCTGCCCCTCAACTCGGCCGTCCGAAAAAAAGACCAAAGCCTGCAAAAGCAAAATGAAAGCTAGTCCACCGGAAATCGGCCACAACCGATCTCGAAGGTGTCCGCGAACCTTAATGATCATTTTGGAGTCTTGCATACCAACCCTTTGGATCGTTTTCATGTTTTTTTTAAGAAGATTTCCGACCAGACACTCTTCATCGTAATCCGAAACACCGCCGATCACCAATCCCCTTGACCTTTGAATATCCACTGAGATGACAAAGCACTCCCATCCGCGACCCAAAAATCGGCTAGACTATTACGTCCAGTTCAATCCCCCCCCGAAGCCGTTAATTGGCCAAGGGGAAATATCAGGCCTTAGATCTAGAATGGCGTTGTTGTCGAAGCATCCCGTGTAACTCAATAGAATTAGCCCCCAGTGGGCCCGCAGGAGGAAGCCGAATGAGTGATAGCTCTTCACTCGATTGTAGCGTATTAGTGCTGAATCGGTTCTACATGGCAATCCGCGTCGTCGACGTTCGTCGCGCCATGACTCTGCTCTATCGCGGCTGCGCGGAGGTCATCACCATCGAAGATGACCAGTATACCAACTACGACTTCGAAAACTGGTGCGAACTCTCGGAACTTCATTGCCTCGAAAAGCAACCGGGGGAAGACTACATCAAGACCCCTTCGCGGGAGCTGCAAGTCCCCAGGATCATCCGTTTGGTACTCTACGATCGAGTGCCGAAATCGACCGTGCGTTTCAATCGAAAAACCCTTTTCGCCAGAGACTCGCACCGATGTCAGTATTGCGGACAATCGAAACCGATGAGCCAATTAAGCCTCGACCACATCGTCCCGAGGTCACAAGGTGGAAAAACGACTTGGGAAAACGTCGTCTGCTCGTGCATCACTTGCAACAGCAAAAAAGGTGGACGTACTCCCCTACAAGCTGGCATGAAACTCCTCAGTGAGCCGATCCGGCCAGCAGCCAACCCAGGGATCTCCGTGACCCTGAAAGATCCACGCTACCGCTCGTGGAAAACTTTCTTGGCACCTTCGGCGACGACCGGCTAAGGGGAATTTCGTCAACCAACTCTGCATGATCCCAAGCCCCATTCAGGGTTACAACGAGCAATCCACCTCGGTGTAACTCAGAATGGAGCGGCTGATCGTTTCTAGACTAGCAGAAAATCCTTCCCTCGACGAAAATGCCGTTCCCGGTAGTTGAGTCGCGCCCCAAATTGTTGCACGCGACGCCCACCCCATGCGATGTTCTGACGATTCAAAAATGTCCATGAACCAATCTCACTTCATCGATGGGCTCCGGTTTCAAACCATCGCACTCGTCCTCTGCTGGCTGTTCTGTATCCTGCTCCACTGGAATAACGATGGACTGTGGTTTCAAGGTGACGCTCCTCGCCATGCTGTGAACGGGCTGTTTCTTCGTGACCTGATCCACGAAGGACTGAGCAATCCCGTGGAATATGCCAGAAGCTACTACGCTAGATATCCCGTAGTCACCGCCTCGAGATACCCTCCGTTGTTCTACTTCATTGAAGCAATCGCATTCGATGTGTTCGGGACTTCCACAACCGTTGCAAAAGGTGTCGTTCAGCTATTCGGCTTGGTTACCGGATTCTATCTGCTCACCAGTATCCGGCGATGGATCTCCCCGACCGCCGGTATCGCCGCTGGCTTGCTATTCCTAATGCCAGGAATGATCTCCTGGAACAACGCCGTCATGCTCAACGTCCCCGCCCTCTGCCTGGCCGTCGCATCCTTATATCATTTCCGAGTCGGACTCGATGACTCCGATGAAAAACAATCCCCAAAACATATCGGAATCGCAACTATACTCGCCGTTGTGAGCATTCTCTTCCACCCAACCATCGGATATGTTGTCATCATCGGTATCGCTTGGGTCGTCGCATCGAGAAAATTTCACCTGCTCAAAGATTGGCGCGTTCGTATCGTCGGAGCATGTATCCTCGTCGGACTGCTCGGCATCTTCGTCGTGATCACTATCATCACCCCAGAGCAGTTAGCTCAAGCCGACTGGAAGATGGAGCGATTCGTTCGCCTCCACTCATTGACCTTTTACCCAATCGCGTTGCTCAAGCTAATCGATCTTTGGGGGATCCTCTTCAGCGTCCTCGGACTACTCTGGGCGTATTCACAGCCCCAATTCAGAACAGACTGCTTAAGGATCTTGCTCGGCATACTCGTCGTCAGCCTAATCCTCATTCCAATCTGGGCGAAAGACCCACGTTACATTCTTTTAGCCTGCCCCACGGCAACTTGGCTCTGCGCGTACTACGTCCAAGCGATCGCAGTCTACCTGCATTCCAACTACTCCGCTAAATGGGCGCAATCCGCAATTCTCACCAGCCTACTGTGCCTCGCACTCTACGCCGGCTACTCCGCCTCAACCAAACCGATGCAAGAAGTCAATTTCATGCAACGAGTCGTCGAATATATTGAACAAGTCGCACCCGAAGAACCCGTCATCTACGAAGGCCGATTCGATGGCACCTACGGATACTACCTTCGTGTTCGCGACCCAAATTTCCAACGCCAAATGATACTCTCGAAACACCTCCTGGAACCAATTCAGAAACTAGGCCCAAAAGACCGTGTTGCCGCTACCACAGAGTTACTTCTCGGATCCTCCTGCCGCTGGCTCATCCTTGAGAAAAACAAAAAGCTAAAACCGAATATTCTTGAAAAGGTCTTGCAACAAGTCGTAGAACAACCTGAATTCCAACTCGCAAAGACTTTTAACTTGTCTCATTCACACATCGAAGAAATCAATATCTATCACATCAAAGTGAACGATAAGACTTCTGATATCTTCCCCCGATCACTGCCGGTCACTGTCAAAGGTCAAACTTGGAAACCCGTCATCCGCCCCAATCCCAATTGAGCTAGACCGCTCCCTGTGAAACCTCATTCTAGCAACTCTGACCCCAGGGGCTTGTGTCGCAATCTAGTTGTCTTTCTTCGCCCTGGGTACCTGACGGCCAGTCTTGTCTTCGATTTCTCGCGACTCCTCGTGATACTCCGCATCCTGATTGACGCACCAAACGTCATATTGCTTCGTACCACTTAAAATGTTCCGAGACACAAGCAGAGCCGTCATCATCGAATGATCCTGATTGTTGTATTTGTGCATTCCGTTGCGGCCCACCAAATGGAGATTCGGATACTCTTGATCCAACGCACCTCGAATCACATCGACATGCTTCGAATAATCGTCGTCATAAACCGGATAAGCCTTCGGCTGTCGAACCACATTCCCATCCAACACGTCACCTGGTTTGACCAACCCCAACTGCTGCAAGTCCTTCGTCGCCAATGCGATCAAATCGGCATCCGAAGTATTCCACAACCCATCTCCCTCAAAACAAAAATACTCCAGGCCGTAACAAGCTAGCGCAGGGTCCGGAATCATCTCCGGTGACCAACTTCCGAAATTCTGAATCCGACCCACTTTGACCTTGGGATCATGAATGTAGATCCAGTTGTCATCAAAAGGATTCGAAGGTCGCACTACGAGCGCAACTGTTAAGAAGTCGCGGTAACGCAACCCATCCGCTGCAGCTAGGACTGGCGGTTGGGGCTTTGGCGTCACCGCATGGATCAACTCGCGAAGCGGTGCCGACGAGATCACATGATCAAAATCCTCGTGCCCCTTATTTCCGTCCGCAGATACAAAGTGAATGCGCCACGCTTGTCCCGACGACAGTTTCTCTATCCCCGTTACCCGCACCCCCATGTGCACTTTTCCACCGGCAGCTCGCGTCCGATCCGCAGCAGCATCCCACATCATGCCAGGTCCAAGTCGCGGATAGCGGAAACTATTGATCAATGTCTTGATCGTCTGCGCAGAATTCTCTGAACCACGCTGCGGGAATATAGAAGACCAAACTGCCTTCGCTAACGATAAACCCTTTATCCGCTGCGCCGCCCAGTCGGCCGAAATCTCCTTGCAACTCATCCCCCATACCTTCTCGGTATACGTCTTGAAAAAAATCTCAAAAAGCCGCTGCCCAAACTGATTCGAAACCCAATCCTCAAACGACTTCGCCGGACGCCGAGGAAATACTTGCGCCCAAGCATAAGAAAGAACACACCTCGCTGTCTCAATTACTCCCAAATTGAAAAACGCTTCCTGCGCTTTCAACGGATATGCATAAAACTTACCCCCGTAGAGAATCCGCGATGATCGAGGCCGCGTCAGCAAGTCCTTACCTAGCAAATCTTCCCAAAGAGCTTCAACCTCTTGGGACTTAGAGAAAAATCGGTGACCTCCAATGTCAAATCGAAACCCCTTGTACTCAACTGTCCTTGCTATCCCACCCACATACTGCGTATCCGCTTCATAAACCGTTACGTCCGCGCCCCCCTCGCTAAGCTTCCACGAAGCTGTCAATCCCGCAGGCCCTGCACCAATCACCCCAACTTTGATTTGTTTCATAGTCGAAGAATATTCACCGATGTTTGTGTTTTAAAATGTCGCACAAGCCAAAGTGTACACCACCCCTATCAACACCACCCCTATCAACACCACCGCACTCAATATCGCGCCCCAGAATAACGCGACTTATAAACCGGAACCTCAAGCCGATTTTCAATCGACTGTCAGTTCGCAGATGCGACCGGCACTTCCACTTCCGTCGAATCCACACGTCCACCGTCTAACGTGTGCTGTACCATGGCAACCACTAAACCACATCCCGAATAGAAATGACTGAACCAATGCCACGGAATCACTGCAGCTGCAAATGCAACACCACGCTTCTGCGCAAACCACTTCAGAACCGTCCAGTCACAAACAAGCAAAGCCACTGCCATTGCAGCGACCAACCAAATCATCCAAGGAAAAACAACCGACAAAACCGCACTCAGAGCCATCGCGCCAGAGAGAGCTACACGAACACGTGCCACACGACTGATATTCAACGAATTCTCAACCTTGCCTGTTCGTAAAATCAAACGGCTCCAAGGAATTGCACGCAAGAAAAAGTCTGCGTGAAACAAATTCCTCGGTCGCCAACACTTGTGATGCTTGACCTGAACCTCAGGACAAACACGTATATGCTTGCCAGCCCCTCGCAACCGATACCCAAACTCAATGTCCTCGATCGAAGCGGTATCGTAAGAAGTGTCAAATCCACCCACTTCCTCAAAATCTTTTCGCAAGATCACCCCACAAGCACCCCAAAATGTAAAACCAACTGGACCACTTTTGTGATGAACAAAGTGATGCAATAAGTTCTTGTACTGAGAAAGCAAGTTTTTTGCGGAAGGCTCATCGTCGTACGATCCAATCAGCGCGGAAACCTCCGGATCCTCAGAAAAAATCCGCTGAACTTTCCCCAACGCATCGGGAGCTAGACTACAGTCCGCGTCAACAAAAAATAGAACCTCTCCCTTCGCATACTCCGCACCGATATTTCTAGCTGTCGCCGGACCAGATCGACTCCGCTGAGTACTCAATACCGTCACCCCAGCTTGCCTCGCAAGCTCCGCCGAACCATCCGTGCTTCCATCATCTACCACGATGATTTCCGCCGCAGCAGGTGAGGCCGACAATAAACTCTCCAAACAAGCGGCAAATGCTAAGCCACCGTTGTACACAGGGACGATGACGCTCACCGGTTTCGCATCAATGTCCAAAGAGAATAAAGTATCAGTCGACATGCGACAGCTTTCTATTTTGTTACCTTGTGGGTTCACAAGACGATTGCTTTTCGATACCCAAAAATACGAAATCGCCGAAATGCCTGCCGATGACGATCGTAGCAGTTGCTTTCGCCCGACCCAAAATCCTCAGTGCTCCGGTGAAACTGGCTTGGGTCTCCAATGACGAACTACAGAAGGCCTCACAGTATGCAGAATCGACA
Organism: Pirellula sp.; assembly: GCA_040373655.1. Taxonomy (GTDB): domain Bacteria; phylum Planctomycetota; class Planctomycetia; order Pirellulales; family Pirellulaceae; genus JBKCUI01. The sequence goes on from JBEICB010000024.1 coordinate 20,854, forward strand.
CTAACCCTACAATCGGCACCGTAATAGATTTATCAGAATTTTCACCTGTAGCGATTTTTCCATCCTGCAAAATCCCTAACACCCCCCACTACACGCTCAATCCCGCAAACCGCCCATCCCCTCAAATCTGCCAAATTCTCTTCGGAATTGCTAAGTCCATTCAACTTCATCTTGCTCCGGCTCTCGGATTTTTGAAGAATCAAGCCCACCGACGGCATTACCAAGTGATTCTTGGATGAATCGCGACATGTTCAGCTTTGCTAATGCACACCAAGCTGTTTCGATACTACAGGCTGGGAAAGGAATCCCGATGCAACCAAACCAACACTCAAGCCAAGATCGCTCAACTCCCGAGCGGCCCCCTGTCTCCCGACGCATTTGGCTACAAACTACCCTTGCTTGCCTTGCCCTCCCCGCAACCGGTTGCCGTGGCTACCAATACGGCCATATCGTCAAAAAGGACGCCCCTAATCTCGTCGGTAGCCATGAAGCAGGCTCCGAAGTCTTTCACCCACTCGTCGACGAATCAGTCGCAAAACTGCTCGGCAAACAACAAGAACAATGCAGCTTGAGCCCTGATGGTTCCCCTATCAAAAAAACGATCTGCTTTATCTGCGTCGAGAACAAAATGTCGGAAGATATCGGGGACTTTAAAGATCAACTCTACGAACAAATCGACAGCAAGATCCTCGAATCCGATGTCTTTCGACCCGTCAGCCGTCGGATGGTAGAAGCCGCCCTGCAAGAAACGCGGTTGCGGCCCGACTCCTTGATGATCCCCGAGAATATGCGTCTGTTCACTGCGGTTCTCGAACGGCAAGGCGCCCCGATCGACTACCTCCTCTACGCCAAACTCACAAGCGGCACCACAGAGCGAAACAAGTCGAAACAGAGAGACTACGTTCTTACCCTTGAACTGACCAACGTTCATTCCGGGGTCTACAGCAAAGAATCGGCAGAAATCCGAAAAGGCTACCACAAGACCGCTCTCGGTAGCGTGTGGAATTATAACCCGCTGAAATGAAATCGCGGCTGTTCGCACATCCCATTACGAAATCTATCCAAATCGCCCTGAGTTTGTGTTTGTGCCTCAACTCAGGGCTCGGTTGCTCCACGCACGCTACACGCATCTCGCAACCTCGAAACCTCTTCTACGAAGGCCAACTTGAGGCCTGCCGCACTCGCCTCGAAAAACTTCATAAAAGTCACCGACAAGATCGGGATGTCGCCAATCTTGACTTGGCTGTCGTCGACATGCTCGAAGGTCGGTGCAAAGAATCCGAAGCAAGACTCAAGGAAGTACGCGACCGGTTTGACTACCTCGAACAAGAATCGTTGAGCGAAAAAACGCTCTCTATGTGGACCGATGATACCGCACGCTCCTATGCAGGCGAAGACTACGAGAAGATCCTTATCCGTGTCTACCTTGCACTCGCCAACCTAATGCGAGATGGTGCAGATGCCGAAAGCTATACCCTGCAAATTCAAGAAAAACACGACGATGTGATGCAACGTCTTTGGGGAGATAAAACCATCGACCCAGCTTCAAAGAAGTTCGCAGGTCTACCGATCGGTTTCTATCTGCGAGGCATGCTCAGGGAGCAAACTCATGTCGATTACGATGACGCTCTTCGCAGTTACACTCAAGCCGCCGCACTACTTCCCCATTGCGAACCGTTGCAATGGGATATCGAACGAACCACCCGAGGTGTCCACTCCCAAAGCGGTTGTGGGGTGCTTTACATTTTTGCACTCGTAGGAAGAGGCCCAAACAAAGTCGAATCCATCGAGCAACCCACCAGCGATGCACTTCTCATCGCCGACCGAATCATCTCCGCTCTTGGCCCATACCAACTACCCCCAACCATCGCTCCAATCAAAGTCCCAAAAGTCGTTGTACCTCACAGCGATATCGATGCGGTACAAGTCCTAGTCAACGGACGTAATATTGGTGCAACGGTTTCTATCGCAGATATCGATCAGCTAGCGTTAGAAACCTCTCAAGCTTCCAGAAATCAACTCATCGCACGAGCTGTCGCTCGTCGCGTTCTGAAAAAAGCCACTGTCGCTGCTGTCAAACAACAAACATCGTCAAACAGTCTCACTTCACTCGGCTTCGACGCCGCCGGCGTCGCTTGGGAAGCCCTAGAATCCGCCGATACTCGCTGCTGGGGATTGCTGCCGAAGAACATCCAAGTCCTACGGGTCGAAGTCCCGGCAGGAGTGCATTCAATCTCACTCGCACCACGCTTCGCAATGAACATCGGAAAACCAACCGCCCGCGAACAAGTCACCGTTATCAATGGCAAAAACACCTACATGATCGGCTGGTTCCCCGATACCTTCACGCCACCTCGCATCCTCTCCCCTTGAATGCTCAGCCCTGCTTCGTCAGAACACCGCTGAAATGCAAATCCTCCCCCACGCTCTTCCAGACTCCCGAAGCGATTTCAATCGATTCTGCAATACGCCGCCGAACGCGCTGACCATCGACGGGCCGCATGCCTCCACCCTCACCTAAGACCTTCGGAGCAATGTAACACTCGACTTGATCCACCAAGCCCGCCTCAAACAGACTTCCCAAAACCTTTGGACCACCTTCTACCAAGACATTACTACCTCCTTCGTTGGCAATTTCCCGAAGCACTTCACGCAAGAAAGAACTGGAATCTCCTGCAACCTCTTTCGGAAACAATTCTACCCTCACCCCCGAACCTCGAAGTGCCGCAAGTTTTTCCCTCCCGGTTTCTTGATCAGCTACCCCCTGGCTTGTCATTACCCATACTGGAACTTCCCTCGCCGTAGAAACCAAATTACTTGTCGGCAAGATCTGCAATCGACGATCGACCACAACGCGAATCGCTCGCCTCACCGCCGGACCCTCGCCATGAACAAGCCTTGCCGTTAGCATCGGATCATCAGCCAAAACCGTCGCGCTTCCAACCAGAATCGCATCCATCCGAGCTCGCATCCGATGGACCTCTCTTCGAGACTCCTCTCCGGATATCCACTTCGAATCACCCGTCGATGTGGCGATCGCCCCGTCGAGAGTCATCGCCCATTTCGCGATCGTCCAAGGCAATCCAGTACGAATTCGCTTGAGATACGGTGCATTCAGTGCCCGCGCCTCCGTCTCCAGTAACCCCACCTCCACTGCGATACCTGCATCGCGCAACTTCTGGATCCCCGCTCCAGAGACTTGTTCGTAGGGATCCTTCATCGCAACGACAACCCGACTCGGTCGATGCTTGATCAATAAATCCGCACAAGGCGGAGTTTTGCCATGGTGACTGCAGGGTTCTAAAGTCACATACAGCGTTGCACCGCGAAAAGCTTCCTCTCCGCAGTTTTGAAACGCGCGAACTTCTGCATGAGGACCTCCAAAATACTCATGGTAACCCGTCCCTACACAAACCCCTTCACGGACCACCACACACCCGACCATCGGGTTCGGTTCGACGCGTCCAAGCCCTTCTCGAGCTAGACGCAACGCCATACGCATCCATCGCGCATCGCTCGACTCCAATCCCGAAGATTCAACCGCTGTTGTTGATGGTCCTTGTCCCATGCAATTGCATCCTAAGTGTTAAGAAACACCCGGCTCCTTTGCCGCAACTCCAGCATGATACGTAGTGTAAAGATAAATTGGGATGCCCAAATCACCCAGTGATTCCTCGATCAGTGGATGCACCTCTGACCACTGCAATCCCCCAACCCCCGTCGCTAACTTCGGCAACGCAAGACTCTTGATCTGCTCTTTCTCCACCAAATGTCGCAAACGCTTCAGACAGTGATGCACGTTCGGAACACTAGCCCTTCCAGGACGTGTACCATGTCCATGCTCACCTTCTTGCGTCAATAGATTGATGATGTGCACGTCACCAACTCCACTCCACATCCAAAGCTCGCCGGGTTTCGGATGTGTTTGGTGAGCATAATGACGAAAGTCCTTTGCCATTGAAGGCCATCGCTCTCGCAGTGCTAAGGCTAATCCAGAGTCAAAGTGGTCGTTAGGTGCCACCCCGTGTGCAATCGCATGCGCCTTCGTCAACAAAATGTCGCCCGAGACTTCATGAATCATCGTATACCTGCCAATCGTGTGAGGGTAACCCTCCCTATCTTGGACCAAAGTCAATTCGCTCAATCCATCGATCTATGCGGGAGGGTGCACAGTCGACCCGTTAGCGAATCTCCTAGATGAATAGTATACATCTATTATCCAAGAATCTTCGCTAGACATTCGCCGAGCCACACAAAACGCAATGTTTTCGAAAGGCCTGCGCCATTTTGCCTAGCCAGATTTAACTCACTTCAGGTACTTCAAAGCCTTTGCGATATTCTTTCGTTAACCAACGATTTGCCTCAGGCACATTGGTGAACTTCATGCCCTTCGCGTCCCAATCAAGCTTCTTACCGGGCATCCTCGCTGCGATGTTTCCTAACTGCACACACTCCGTCAACGGTCCAGCTAACTCAAATCCATCGGTCGTCTTCTTGCCTCCAATCACTGCATCGACCCAGTCATGCCAATGATTGGTCCCCGGTACTTCACGCACCGATATCGATTTGACTTTGTTCGCTTCGTAAAGCGACGGCATGCCGACGTGCGGCAATACCATCGTCCCTCCCTCTCCAATGAATAAAGAACCTCCACTAGGAAGCTCAACACCTTCGGGCAACTGCGCTAACTCCTTCGGTGGCTTGAGCCCTCCATCGCGCCATACCACTCGCAACTCTTTACCTGCCGTGTACTCGGTACCTGGAAAGACGTAAGTAATCGTCTCCGGACCTGGCCATACTTCCTCCGTCGTTCCGTCATTCTGCCCCTCAACGCTCAACGGGGCTGTTAATGCTAACGCACAAAAAACCGGATCGAGAATGTGACATCCAAAATCACCCAAAGCCCCGGATCCAAAGGCTTGCCAGTCCCGCCACTTGAACGGATGGTACACTTCGGGCGCAAACGGCCGCTGCGGGGCAGCGCCCAACCATAAATCCCAATTCACATGCGATGGAACTGGTGCCGAAGCTGGACGATCTGTCCGGTTGCAATACTGCCTCCCCTGAACCCCAACCCATGAATGCACTTCCCGAACCTTCCCAATTGCACCATCTTTGATCAGGCGCACACCAGTCCGATACTCTTTCGCCGAATGGATCTGATTGCCCATCATCGTCGTCAGACTCTTCTTCTCGGCCAGCCTACGCATTTGCCGCGCTTCCCAAACCGTATGGGTTAACGGCTTCTGACAATACAAGTGCTTGCCCATCCCCATCGCCATCATCGCTGCCGGAGCGTGCATGTGATCCGGTGTCGATACAATCACCGCGTCGCAGCGATCCCCTAACTCGCTGAGCATCTCTCGATAGTCGACATAATGTTTCACTCCCGGAAAACCTTTATCCGCCTGATCAAACCGCTTTGAATCAACGTCGCAGAATCCCACAAACGTAACACCCTTGTGGGAACCGACCGACGAAAGATCCGACCAGCCCATTCCGTTCACACCCACTACCGCCACACGCAACGACTCTAACGCCGATACTGTACGCGTCCCCGCCGAAAAACCACTCTCAGGAATCATCCATGCCGAAGCCGTCGCTGCACTCGCACCTGCTAGAAACTCTCGTCGCTTCATCATCCATTCCTCCCAATCGCGTATCGGCTCGATGCATCCACCGCGATGACCAAGTCCTCTTGAAACCAAATGTGTAGTTGCTCACCTATACACTCATTGCCTGTAAATCTGAACAATACACGCCCAAGCCTCCAATATAGCCGAAAAGATCTCTCGCACCGTACACTTTCCTACAAGGAAATTTCGCTCAGTCCCTGCTATACTAAAACCTCGAATTTTCACTCTCTTATCCCAACTCCGACTGTCCCACTTTGGTGCACACACAAGCCTATGACACCTGCGAATGACGACCAAGTCGTTCTATCTCCGGAGATGATGGCCAAGCTAGAGCGGATGGAATTGATCTCGCGCAAGATCTTCCGCGGTCGCATGAAAGGTGAACGTCGCAGCAAACGAAAAGGGCAAAGTGTCGAATTCGCAGACTTCCGCAATTACGTCGCCGGCGATGATCTCCGCTTCATCGACTGGAATCTCTTCGCTCGCCTCGATCGACTCTATCTGAAAATCTTTCTCGAAGAAGAAGACCTGCACTTCTACACACTCATCGATGACTCTCTCTCGATGAACTACGGGACTCCGACCAAATTCTTCACCGCAAAACGAATCGCTGCCGCACTGAGCTACATCGGTCTGTGCCGTGGGGATCGCGTCTCAGTCAGTACCTTCAGTCGCGCCGGACAACCCCTCGTCCTGCGCGGTCGAACGAATACTCATCGCTTGATCAACTCCCTGCAATCAGCCCAATGCGAATTGCCTCAAGCCACTCTCGAAGAATCTGTACGACGCTTCTGCCTGAAAAATACCGGCAAAGGAATCGTTGTGCTTCTCACCGACTTGATGAACAAATCCGGATACGAATCCGCCTTAAAAATGCTCGTCGCTCGCGAAATGGACATCTACCTCATCCATGTCCTTAGCCCCGAAGAACTTAACCCAACGCTGCAAGGAGACTTAAAACTCCTCGACTGCGAAGACTCCGATATGCGCGAAGTCTCCATCTCTGCTGCCCTCTTGAAGAAGTACCAACAAGCTCTCGATAACTTCATCGATTCCGCAAGATCCTTCTGTAACCGCCGCGCGATCGCTTATGTCTCTGTACGTAGCGACGCTCAAATCGAACCCCTCCTGAATGAATACCTCCGCTCACGAGGACTCGTGCGATGAATTGGATCAATACTCTTGGCCCTTGGCAATGGATTCTCCTCGCCGCAATCCCCCCAGCGATCCTCAGCCTCTACTTCTTAAAACTCAAACGGCGTGAATCGGTCGTCCCAAGCACCCTTCTATGGAAACGCGCCATCGAAGACCTCCACGTCAATAGTATCTGGCAACGCCTCCGGCAAAATCTTCTGCTCTACCTGCAACTCCTCTTCGTCGCCCTCCTCATGCTCGCTTGCTTGCGGCCTGGCTGGAGCGGCATGAACCGCGCCGGCGAACGCCGTATCTACATCATCGATCAGTCCGCGAGTATGCAGGCTAACGATGAATCCCCAAGCCGTTTGAACCGGGCAAAGGACCAAGCAAAGAAACTGATCGAAGATGCATCCAGCGATGATGTCGCTATGGTCATCGCCACCTCCGACCGAGCCAGTGTCGAACAAGGATTTACCAATAACAGAAACCTACTGCTCAAAGGAATCGATCGCATCGAACCCACCGCACGCACCACCGATATTCGCGAAGCACTTCGCGTCGCCGCAGGACTTGCAAACCCCGGCCGCGTTAGCTTCGAAGATGCCGTTGATATCCAAGTCGCCGATGCTATCCCAGCAACCGTTTATCTCTTGAGCGATGGAGCCGTCGGCCCCCTCGATGACGCGGAACTCGGACAACTAAAAATAGAATATGTTCCTATCGGCAAACAAGACACCTCGAATGCCGCAATCTTGGGATTCGCACTACAACGTATCGACGAAGCTACCGATCGCTACGAAGCCTTCGGTAGAGCTGTATTCCACGGAACCCAACCCATCAATACCACCGCATCCCTCTACTGGAACGACACCCTGCTCGATGCTCAATCCATTACCCTCGAACCAGGTCGCGAAATCGGAATGCAATTCGAAGTCCAACAAATCGACTCTGGAAGCTTAAAACTACAGCTTGATTATGAAGACGCACTCCCCCTCGATAACGTGGCTTACGCCGCAATTCGGCCAAATCGCCAAGTCCAAGTCCTTTTGGTCACCAGCGGTAACACCGCCCTGGAGCGAGCTTTGCAAACGCAACGCATCACGCAGATGGCACAGGTCCAAATTGAACCCAAGACGTTTCTTACCACTCCAGAGTATCAAGCCGCTGCTGCAGATGCCAAGTACGATCTGGTGATCTACGATAGCTGCGCACCTGCGAACATGCCCGCCGCAAACACCCTCTTCTTCGGCTCCATTCCACCGATCAATACGCCAGATGAACCAGATAATAACTGGGAATTCTCCGAGCCGACCGGACCGGCTATCATCCTCGATGTCAATCGAACACACCCCATCAGCCAATACCTGGAAATGGCTTCTGTCGGTATCGTTGAATCCCGAACTGTCAAACCGCCAGGATCAGGCTCAGTGCTTATGATCGCAGATATCGGCCCCGTCTTCGCAATCGCACCACGCAACGCGTACCAAGACGCCGTGCTCGGGTTCGATTTGCTGCGGCCAAGTGCAGACGGATACGAAATCAACAGCGATTGGGGTATCAAACGCTCCTTCCCTGTCTTCATCTACGCAGCTGTCGAACATCTCGCCGGAGGGGTAACCCAAGCCAGCGCGCCGACCGTTCAACCAGGCGCACCGATTCACTTGACCCTATCGAATCGATTCTCCAACTACTCCATCAAAAACCCATCCGGAAACTCCTTGCAGTTGGAACGAAGCCCCGACGGAAGATTTCTCTATACCCAAACCGATCAAATCGGTGTCTACGAAGTCTACGCGCAAGGAGTCGAGGAACCCGTGGAACGATTCTGCGTAAACCTCTTCTCCAGTCGCGAATGCAATCTGCAGGTCGGCCTAGAACTCAAAACGAATTCAGAAGCGATCCAAGCCAGCGATAAAATGATTCGTGCGAGACAAGAAACCTGGCGATGGTGGCTTACCCTCGCACTCGGACTCCTCGTCCTCGAATGGATCGTCTTCAACAGACGCGTCCTGGTGTAACCTGTGTCCTAGTGTAAGAACCCACTATGCATCCCAGCGAACCTCGAAGCGTCGAGCTACAAAAAAAACTTCCAGAGTTGTTTCTCGTAGAAGGTGAATCTGCCGGATTGGCCGTACAACGCGTATGCAATCATGACTTTCAGCAAGTCATCACCATGCAGGGTAAACCTATGAATGCATGGAAAGCAACAGCGGAGAAAGTTTCCTCAAACCCGCTGTTTCGTGAAGTCATCGATGCCTTGGGTACCGGAATAGGAAGTACATTCCAACTCTCGGATTGCAAGTTCTCCAAAGTGATTCTCTTGTTCGACCCTGATGCCGATGGCATTCACTGCAGTGCGCTGATGCTGTGGTTCTTTCATCGATGGATGCCCGAATTGCTCTCAACCGGTCGTATCCTCGTGGCGATGCCACCACTGTGCGAACTTCGCAACTTGGACACAAACCAAACCGCTTTTCCAAAGCACCCCAAAGAGATTGACCAGATCCTTAAAACTTGGAGTGATGCGCGAACCATCGCTAGCGACAATACAACATCAAGCAATGAAACAATACCGGATCATGAAAGTCTGCGAAGTAATCCTTGGACGACAAAAAAAGTGTACCGGGGATTGGCAAGCATGGGATCGGAAATACTTTTCTACACATGCATCGACCCGTCAACTCGAACGCTCCGGCGCGCGAGGCCCGAAGATGCAGTAGCCAGTTTAGAAGCCTTTGCCGGAAAAGAGTTCAGAGCGTGAAGAAAGATTGGAACAAGACGCAATTACAGGGCAACGATGAAACGCCAGCAGAACCGGCGTTCTATAGAAACTACTTGTTAGAAGACGTTTTGCCTTTTTGGATACAACATGGATGGGATCGCGATAGAGGTGGGATGTGGACCGCCTTGGATCGCGACGGGAAACTGCTCGACACCGACAAATCCGTGTGGTTCCAAGGGCGAGCCTGCTGGATGTTTGCCACAATGCACAACAGTTGGGTGGCTCAAGGAGACAAACCCGATCCACAATGGCTGACTATTGCGCAGAGCTGTGCAGACTTCTTGGATCGCTGCGCAGCAAACCAACCTGTAAGAGCGAAAACTGGAATTGGATTAAGCCAACACTTGCATCAGCATCTTGGTTCTCGTGTTCCCAAGCTTTACTTCACCGTGACGCAGGACGCACAACCCTTGCGAATGCGAAGATACTACTACAGCGAGTCGTTTGCCGCGATTGCTTATGCTGCCATGGCTAAAGCAACGGGAGAAGCACGCTATAAAAATGCAGCAATTGCGATGCTGGAAGTCTTCTTACAAGCTTGTTTAGGCTCCGTGCGACATGGTTGGGCAATGGGTAAGTTCTCAGAACTGGAAGCTGAGGGGATTCCATCGAAAACAGATCCGCAAACCCGTCCGATGCAAGGGATCGGCCCATGGATGATCGCAATGGCAAGCGCACAAGAATTGCGAGCAAACTTGGGAGACGTAGAGGTCCTCGGGGATTCGTGTTCGACTTGGATCGATCGATGCATTGCAACGATAGACCAAGTTTTCTACAAACGCGATTTAGGCGTCTTGATGGAAGTAGTAGGTGCAGAAGGAGAGGTGCTAGATCATTTCGACACACGGCAATTGAATCCAGGGCATGCAATTGAGTGCGCTTGGTTTATTTTGCATGAAAGTCTGCTGCGATCGAGCGAGCAGTTGCGAGAGTTAGGGCTAGGTATCCTCGACTGCATGTGGCAACGGGGTTGGGATCAAGAGTATGGAGGACTCTTCTACTTCAGAGACGTGTACGACAAACCGGTGCAAGAGTATTGGCACGATATGAAATTTTGGTGGCCGCATTGCGAAGCGATCATTGCAACAGCTCTAGCATTTCGGCTGACCGGTCAAGACCAGTATCGTCAGATGCACGAGCAGGTACACAATTGGAGTTTCGAGCATTTCGCAGATCTCGAGAATGGAGAGTGGTTTGGGTATTTGCATCGCGACGGTAGTCGCGCAAACACGCTTAAAGGAAGCATGTGGAAGGGCCCTTTTCACCTACCAAGAATGCTATGGTATTGCTCACAATTGGGTCGATAATTCGATAAAAGAACGGTTCAACTACCCAAACGAAGCTTGGGGAAAAGAAAAAGAGCGTCGCAGGTTAGGTTGTTTCCAACCAGCCTGCGTCCGCTCAAAATGCGCTTAACCTAAACTTTTCTTCTTAGGAACCAGCGATTAGACGCCGTCACCACCAGGACGCTGCCCACCGCGACCACCACGTCCGCCGCCAGGACCTCCAGGTCCGCCAGGTCCGCCACCAGGTCCACCGCGACCAAACTGAGGCTCTGGAAACTTGAACTCAGGTCCCTTCAAAGCTTCCATGTCCGACTTCTGCTTATCGGTCAACAGTTCCTTAGTCTTCGCCTCACCTGCTTCTCGCATTTCACGCATCTTGTCTCGCATGTCTGCATTGAAACCACCTTGGAAGAGCTCGCGCATCTTTTCGCTTTGCTCTTTCTCAATCGCAGCCATCTTGGTCTTCTGCTCTTCGGTAACTCCAAGACGATCAGCGACGAGCTTGCTGTTCAGTGCTCGCAAGTTATCTCGCTGGATCACCAATCCGATCAAACGATCCACTTGCTTCGGATCCAACATCTCTTCAACCTTGGATTCCGACTCCGCCATCGCCTTGCGCATCTTCTCGGCAGCTTCTTGCATCGCCTTCATGTCAGGCTGCTGACCTTGAGCCGGACGCATGCTACGCATCGACTCCATCATCGCCTTACCCATATCTTCCAACTCCTGAACTTGGTCCTCGTCAAGCTTCAGCTCCTCGCGAACCTCTTTCATCATGAGCAAACCGGTGACACCACCCCCCATGCCCATGCCACCACCCATACCCATCATCATCCGTCCACCACCCGGACCACCCTGACCACGCCCTTGGCCTCCAGGACCCTGAGCCACTACTCCTAAAGACAATGAAGCGACAAGACCTGTCGTCATCAATACGCGTGCAAACAACTTCTTCATTGGCATGACCGTGAGCCCTAGTTGAGAAGACTTGAAATGGAAGCGACTTTCCCTCACACTACTCGCTGCGAGAAATCGCTCGGTATTGTAACCCACCCCATTCCGCGACGTTTCGCAACTTCTTGGAAAATTTTTCATGGAAAACTCGATTCATCTTCCCCCCCTCTCGGAAATCGAGTTCATGCGCAATGCCGGATTGGGACAAATGGAATTCGCCCGAACCTACACCCTGCAACTCCTCGAAAACGTTCCAGTGACTATTTGGCAACAATCCCCGCATGGAATCCCTACACATTTCGCTTGGCAAGTCGGTCACTTGGCCGTCGCCCAATATGGCTTGATGCTCTTCCGCCAACGCGGTAGAGCCGAAGGTGACCTCGACCTTATGCCCGGATGGTTCCGTAAGCGCTACGGGCGAGGAAGCTCTCCCACATCCGAACCCGGTGAACATCCTTGCAAAACGGAAATGCTATCGATGCTGGAGAAAATCCACCTCGCTTCCATGGACTTCATGCGTTCCGCACCCCCAGAACTGCTCGCTGAACCTACCGAGATGCCCTACGCAGCCTACCCTATCAAACTCGGAGCGTTCCTTTTCTGCCCCCTGCACGAATCAATACACTCCGGTCAAATCGGCCTGCTACGGCGTGCTCATGGACTCGATCCTGTCCGCTAACCCGCTATCTCTCCCCCCGAAAATCATTGCAACGGATGACGCTGGAAAAATTCCCACATCCGCTCATTCGCAGAAAACTCCCGCGATGTTGTCCCGACCAACCACTCGCGATTCTTGCCACCCGGCCAAGTATGCCCGCCCCCGGCAACCCGAACCAATTCAATCGCAACCACATCCTGCTCGTCGCCGCTAACACGGCGGAATATCTGCGAATCAATCCGCGTACCATCCGCACACCGATCAAGAAACGGACCGGACTCGCAACCAATCTGCAATCCGGACACGTTGGAATGATACCGCACCCAAGCCTGAACCGTTTGTGGAACACTGCAAAAATCCAAGTTCTTCGGCGTCCGAGCATTAGGCCCCGTCCAAGGCACAAACTTGTCTTCCGTCCCGTGAATATGCAAACTCGGAACCGCTCGCTTCTGCCCACCCGCTGATTCAGGACACCCATCACTACGCAGTGGTACCGCCAAAGTCCCCGCAACCGGCGCAATCGACGCAATCACCTCCGGCATCTCTACCGCTAACCGGTAACACATCATCCCACCATTCGAGAAACCTGTTGCGTGTATTCGATTCGAATCGATCGGATAATCCACCTCAAGCCCCCTCAACACCAACCGTACGAACCCCACGTCATCTTCCGCAATCCGCTCCAATCGACCAGAACGCCCACCGGAATTCCAAGTCCGAAAGCGACCATGCCCATCCCCGTCCAAATACACGACAATGAATCCATTGCGAAAACCTAGAAGATGCAAATCAGTCATCTCCGCCATCGTCTCCGCATTCATCATCACTCCATGAAATGCGAGCACCACCGGGAATCGCTTCTCGCTTGAATCTTCGCCACCTAATGGATTCCCCTTAACACACTGAGAAAACTCGCAAGGCAAATAGACTGAATACGATCGAACTTGACCTTGAAACACCACCGCATGGTGAACGACCTGCTGCCTTGAACCAACCACCACAGCAGCAGAGGTAGAGGCAGCAGAGGTAGAGACAGCAGAGGTAGTGACTGGCCGATCTATAGCAGTCTCTGCACTCGCAATAGAACTTGCCACAATCACGGCAATCGCAAGCAAACCATGTAGAAAATTGCGGGTACTCAGAGAAGTGCAAGCACCCAAAAGACTGTACGCACCCAAAAGACTGTACGCACCCAAAAGACTGTACGCACCCAAAAGACTGTACGCACCCA
>JBEICB010000112.1:0-15854 GCA_040373655.1 Pirellula sp.
CAGTTGCTCTCCACCTTGCCTCGCGGCAACGCAGTTACTCTTGGTTACAGGGTGGTAACGATTCCCCTGATTGGGACTTACACCCAATTATTCAATCGCCTTCACAGGCGCACTAGCCACCCGCTGCCAAGCGGTGGACGTTGCGAGGAAAATCTCCACCGTCTGGCGAGCTGTGGCTACGGATTACGGTGGCGACGGCATACGGTGGTTACGGAAGAACGGTGAACGCTGAAGGTAGCCATCCGCTGCCAAGCGGTGGATGTTGCCAGGAAGATCTCCACCGTCTGGCGAACGGTGGCTACGGCGAGCAGTGGCTACGGCGAGCGGTGGCTACGGGAGAGCGGTGGCTAACTTCGGCGAAACGGCCAAAACAGTTGTTTGAAAAAGCCTTCCGGGGGTTTCTCTCCTTGGACACCATAATGATCGGGCCAGCGTTCCTTGGGCAAGTGATAACTACCGAACAATCGGTCCCAAATCGGTAGATGGATAGCAAAATTTTTGTCGATCGCTTCGGATTGATCGCTATGGTGCCAATGATGGAATTGCGGGGTGACTAGGAAGTATCGTAGCGGCCCAAACGTAAACCGAATGTTCGCATGCACAAATGTCGCTTGCAACGTGACAATCACACCGTAACCAAGTAACGCCGTGTCACTAAACCCGATGATAAAAAGGGGGATATAGGTACACCCTCGCGTAACGACTATATCGACGATATGGAGCCGAGACCCTGCGAGCCAGTCCATCCTTTCCGCGGAATGATGTACCGCATGGAATCTCCACAAGAATGGTATCGTGTGAAATGCACGATGGATCCAATACTGGACGAAGTCAGTAACCAGCAGGATCTCCACAATCTGAAAAACAATTGGCTGACTTGCAACATGTGATCTCCAGGACTCATCCATCATCCAAGAGAACAGGACTTGGGCAGGTTTCATCGTGAAGATGGCTACCCATTGCACCGCTAGCGTGCTTGCAAAGAAATAGGAAAGATCGGTTCTCCAACCATGCCTGAAAATTGGCTGATCTGCTCTTAGAGCGAACCATCGTTCAAGAGGAATAAACAAGGCGCACCAGAACATGAGATTTAAAACAAACCAATCTATGCTCAGCGTTGGAACATGAGGCACGCCATCTTGTATCGCGCTTGGTAGCTGGATCTGTGATCCACCCAACAGCCCGGCTAGCAGAACAAAACTTATAGCAATACCACCGAGTATCTTTTTTCGGCGTAGTAGCATGCTGAGCGTACCAAAAAAGAATCCGCTGATGATCACCAGGTACAAGAGAGCTCGAACAATGTGTAGTGGATAGTACTCCCGTAGCATGGGCATGGTAAAGAGGCTTGGAAATCGAATGCAAAGCACTACCAATAGACCTGCCCCGCTGAGCGCAATTCCCGCTACACCACTTATCCAACCGCTTCCGAACCCAACAGGCTCGCCGTCGACTTTGCTGTATTGAAGCACTTCATCGTTGCTTTCAACCGAATCATGGTTTTTCACGTCGACCATTGATTTGCCTTGTCTCTTCAAGTCGCGGAGGAACTCCGGTTAGGGATGTAATGACCCATTCTAATCCGCGATAAAATCGTAGTCGCTCAAGCCATGCGTTGCAGAACCCACTTGTGATACAGTAGTGCCCGGCGAAGGGTAATTTATGATGTCGCGCATGTTCCTCTTTGGTGAGGATAAGTCCTATGCGTTGCAGGAAACGTACCCAACGGGGTGGACGAGGCATATGCGCCCATTGGTGAATCTGATTGGTTGGGATTGCGACGATACAAAAGGCAACGCCAAACGTCAGGGCGAATAGCCCGCCTGCCGAATGCGTTGGAATCCAATAAAAACAAACAAGTATAGGAATAGCGATGAGGCAAGTATCGCCGTTGGTATCCAAGAAGTTGCAACGTAGAAACGAGGTCGGAGTTGTATGGTGGACACGAAATGGCCGAATAAATCTTGGCCCCAAAATCGGGAACTCTTCACTTCCCCAAGTATCAGCCGTCCAGTGAACTAGTCCCGAGACGAAGTCGGCAGCTGGCCAAGCCAGCAAGATTGCAAAAGCAAGCCAGGGATTCCATAGTGCTCGCTGTTGCCATAACGTCCACGTGTGCTGAACGATCAACGACAAAGCCGCAACGATACAAATGGCTTCAAACCAAAACGTTGCGAGTCCACTTCCATCGTGCTCTCGCTTGGTTGATGTATCTTCGCCTGAAATGGTCTTATCCAAGGACATACTACAACCTTACATCCAATCTATTCACGATTGCGTGCAACAACCCAATACATCATACCAAGATTGGTTTCCAGGGTTTTTGCAGCCCCAATCAAAGTATGGCGATCGAAAGTCGGTTAAAGTATACCCATCGGATGCAAACTGAACTTCCGAAAGAGTATTGATAGTCTGAATAAAACGCGAGATTCAAGAACAACGATCTATGAGTAACTTCGTATTCCATGCAAGGCTTCCAGCTTTGCTAATGCTGTTAGCCCCCCTTTTCTTTTCCTCACCTCAGAGGGCTTTTGGCCAGACCAAGCCGCTCAAGGTTTACATACTTGCGGGCCAGTCCAACATGGAGGGGCATGCAGCGATCAGCACGTTTGACTACATCGGTAAGGATCCGCTCACCGCACCTATACTTCAAGAAATGCGTAATGCCGATGGCACCCCCAAAGTTTGTGATCAGGTCTGGGTTTCTTATTTGACTGGTCATTATGATGGAAGCGCAAACGGCGAAGGACTTGGAAAATTGACGGCTGGCTTTGGCGCGCGTGGAGATCAGCCAACGCGCAGTGGCGGCAAGATTGGCCCTGAGTTCACGTTCGGTATCTACATGGAGAAAGAACTACAACAGCCGATCTTGATCATCAAGACGGCTTGGGGTGGCAGATCTCTCAACACGGAGTTTCGACCGCCTAGTGCGGGCCCTTACAAACTCCCCAAAGAGACGCAAGAGCTTTGGGATAAACACCCACAAGGTGCACACGGGATTCCCAAGCTCGAGGACCGAAAGAAATGGCAAGCTGACAAGGATGCAGCTTCAGGTGTTTTTTATCGGATGATGGTTGACCATGTGAAAATGGTCTTAGCAGATCCCAAACGAGTGTGTCCAGAATATGATCCAAAAGCGGGGTACGAACTGGCGGGCTTCGTCTGGCTACAAGGTTTCAATGACTTGGTCGATGGGCAAACCTACCCCAATAGAAATTATGATGAATACTCCCGATTGCTTTCCCATTTCATTCGCGACGTCCGCAAAGATCTGTCTGCACCGAAGATGCCGTTTGTGATCGGAGTCTTGGGAGTCGGAGGTGAAAGTGAAAATGAATCGTTCCGCAAAGCCATGGCAGCTCCAGCCGACATACCTGAGTTCCAGGGAAATGTAATCGCAGTTCCGACCGCTCCTTTTTGGGATCACGCAATTGCTGCAGCAGAACCAAAACGAGCTGAATATGACAAGATCGTTGGAACGGCGCATACATTGAAATCGGACGGCACCCTAAACAAAGAATGGAAGTGGGAAAACTATTGGACCCCGATCGGCAATCCTGCCCCGGAAAAACGGATTTGGCGCTTCGTCTCGATGGATCCAACAGAAACAAAAGATAAGCTGCAAACTTATGACGCAAGACGATTCCGTGACATCACCGTACCGGTGGGGATGGAAAACTGGTATCAGCCCGACTTCGATGATCGCAAGTGGGGTGAAGGGCAAGCGCCGATCGGAAAGGGGCTTTGGAAGCACAGCGGAATTCAACTCGATCAGCACTCTTCCAAGTGGGAATAGGGTGAATTTTTAATGATGCGTACAACATTTGAAGTGGACGATCTAAACTACGATTCGTATCGCATCGCCGTTCTGGCAAGGCAAGGATTTCACATCTATCTCAATGGCCAGAAGATACACACCTACATCTGGTGGCAGGACCAGCCGTTCTACAGATCTATCGTGCTTAACAAGGATCAGATCAAACATCTACGGAAGGGAAAAAATGTCCTCGCGGTTTATGCAAACGACCAATACGAACGCGATTCCACAGAGCGTTACGGAGCACTGGATGTTTGGATTGAGGGTATTACCAAGTCAAACAAAGAAAAGCTCGACCGTGACTTGGAAGAAGTTCTATCGCAAAAGGATAAAGAAGCACTTCAAGGGGCATCGAATGGCGGTTACCACTATTTTGGCAGTGCCAAGATATTTGCGCAGATGGGGAAAGCTTTTGCGGAAGCGTTACTGACAAGAAGTGCCGAGCGGTAGGTTAATTTCATAGTTTGCGTTTACTGCATCCCATTTCCTCAATACATCACGAACCACCAAATTGTTGGTGCAGATCGGCTCGACGTGGATGAGTTGAATCAGGTACTGCGGACTGCTCGCTGCTCGGGACTTGCCGAATTGTCAGTCCGTGGGATCAATTACCAGGAGGGGATTCATGCTCAATCTAATTCTTTGCGATATCGTGTATGCGATTGCACCTTCGCTCGTGGCTGTCTGGATATGTTATCGCTTCCGACCTGGTGCAATACCGATTGCTCATACTGCTGTCGTGGTGTTGCTTGTTTCGCTTGCGCTACCTGCGCTAAAAATACAGACCTTGGAAAACGGGGACCATGCTGGTGGGGTTTTCTATGGATGGAAAGTCTTCTTGATGAGTTTTAGCCCGCTCATCCTGACACCGCCTGGATTGATGTCTGCCGTTGCAAACGTACTTTTCATGCTTTCCTACGTGATGGTACTTCGCCGATCAGACACAATGTTCTATCTGTCTCGATTCAGTCTTGGAATTGCGATCAGCGCACTTATTTTGAGTTTTTTCGCGGGTGAACGAGGATTTCTTGAATTCGACCTAAAGTATCAACCGGGAAATCGCTTGTATATCGGCGCGGGGACATGGGTTTGTTCTCACTTGCTATTTGCCATCGCAACTTCAATGGTCGGAAATGGGGACGCCAACTTGAGTCGACTCCGAATCCCATCCTTCGGCATACTGACACTGATCGGAGTCGGCCTAATCCTGAGCATCTCCTACTGGTCGGTCGAAGAAAAAAAGACTGAATGGCAACGAGTTGAATTCGTTTCTTATTCGTCTAGCGGTGACAGACTGATCTCAAGCATAACCAATTTGAAGGGCCATATTTATGACTTGAAAGTAGATGAAAGCATTATCATTTGGGATCTTGAGACAAAGCAGGTTCTTCATCGATTCCCACTACAGTACAGATTCCCAACTTGTTATGCACACTCTCCAGCAGAGGACTTGCTTGCCTATGGAATCGTCGAGTCCCCCTATGGACCAAATACAAAGGGTCTTGTTGTGTTGATGTCGACCCAAACTGGTGAAATACGATCCACGCTTCAAGGGCATACTGGTGAGGTACTTGAAATCTCGTTTAGTGGTGATGGGGCAATCGTTGCAACTGCCAGTCGAGATCGCACGGTGAGACTGTGGCGTGTCTCCGACGGTATCGAGTTAACAAGGTTTGACGCGAAGTTCGAACTGTTATCTGTGGCTCTTTCTCCAGATGGACAAAAGCTAGCCTATTGCCCGAGTACGACAGTCCCTGCGTCGGACAGTTCCATTGTTTATATTTCAGATTGGCGGTCTGCTCCTGAGAAGTCAACGGTGATTCAGTCAACAAAGTCCAACTCGATGCGATTAGCGTTCTCACAAGATGCAATGAAGCTTGCAAGCGCAAGTTGGAACGGTGTTGTAACTCTTTGGAACCTCGATGACATCTCAAATCCTCATTCAATCGCAAACCAATCGCAGCGAGTCACATCGCTGTGTTTCAGCCCCAAGGACTACACGTTCGCTTACGGGAGTTACGATAATGTTGCTGCAATCTGGGATGGTGAAGAGTGCAAGGCCATTAAAAATCTCGAGCACCCCGTTTCAGTTCGCTCTATCGCATTCTCACCGGATGGAACTCAGTTAGTCACAGGAGAAGGTGGTACATGGAGCTTCGAAGGAGCACAGGGACTACGATTTTGGAACACTGTATCTGGAGAGTTTGAGTTTTCATTGGATCTGTCGCTTGCTCGATGACTCTCTTCCGGTTAAGGCATGGCTTCCCAAGTCCTCCACCGTCTGGCGAGCGGTGGCTACGGATTTCGGTGGCGACGGCGAGCAGTAGCTACGGGGAGAGAGCGCTGATGGTAGCCACCCGCTGCCAAGCGGTGGATGTTGCCAGGAAAATCTCCACCGTCTGGCGAGCGGTGGCTACGGTATGCGACCGGTGGCTAAGAAGTTGAGAGGTTGGAGCGATGGCAAACTCGCAACAACCGGAAGCTTCCGGCCAATCGTCAAAAATTACCAACTTTCGTTGAGTTGCGCCGTTGGAATTTCCGATGCAACCCTAAAGGCTTCTCATTGAGCCCAGGTCTCGGAGTCTCCGAGCCCGATGTTTGCTAGCAAAAGGACATTGCAATGGTACACAAGCTTGCGAATCAAACGGTTACGAGCAAGGCAAATAAGAAGAATCCGTCTCGAAGTCCAGTACGTGTGAGATTTGCTCGCCGCATGACGGTACGCATTGCTTTGGGGTGTCTGTTCGCAAGCCCATTGTTTTGCGTCGATGGGGCTTACGGACAATTGAGAACCGGTCGTGAATCGCAGCGCCAGTTACCGGAATCGATGTCCGCGTCGGCGGGAGTTCCGCGTCCGATGATCGTTGACCCCGCGATTGATCCTTTGCCGCGCTTGCAGCGTGGCGATGACTCCAAGCCAAGCAAGGTTTCTTCGCAACCGGTTGCATCAAGTACGACAGGGATTGTGGCGGTAGCACCTGCGCTTTTTGAAGAGACTAAAGCTCCCAAGAGGGTACAGCCGCGATCTGTCGCTACAGCGAATCAATCGGGCACCACAACGAATCGGTCGGGCGTCGTAAAGACAGGATACAGCACTACGGCAACTTCCGCAGAGTCCCATTCGATGCCGCAACAGCATCTCCTCGCAGCCGAACCACGCGTAGTCGGTTCAGGGTATGCGATGAAACGAGTAACCCCAGTTCGGGCAACATCGCCAGTTCGGGCAACATCGCCAGCTCGGGCAACTTCAACGGTGCGGGCGGATTCAACAGTACGAACAACCGCAACTGTGCAATCGCCGTCCCAAGATACAGTCGAAGGGATAGTCGGGACGGATTCAGGACTATCGAGTTCTATGGAAGGAGTTGTTGAGGGAACTTATCTGCATGACGGAGTTATCGTCGATGATCCGACCATGGACTGCGAGAGCGGAAACTGTGGGGGCATGCCAGTTTATGGATCTGAGTATCCCACGCTGAACATTCAAATCGCGTTCTTGCCGCTCTTCGGAATGGATCGTTTCACGGCACGCGTAGAAGCTGCGACTTTTTGGGGAAGTGAGCAAAACGTCCCAAGTTTGGTTCGCTCCGATGAGATTGGAATACCCGGTTCTGTGGATTACTTCGGTGGTACTCAAGACTGGAACCAATCGACACAAGGAATGCGAGGTGAGTTCGGATGGAAGTTCGGCGCACAGACTTGTAACATGCTTCAACTGCGGTTCTTCGATGCTGGTGCTCAATCGTTGACCTTTGATAGCCCGACCGCAAATGTCGCATCGATCGTGCGCCCCTATCAAACACCTTCGCCGTTGGCCCAAGCGGCGGTATCGGTAAAAGAACCCGGTATCTCGAATGGTGCAGTTCTTGCGCATGGTTCGTCGGAAGTATCCGGAGGTGACTTGTTATTCCGCAGAATCTGGTTTCAGAATTGCGACTCGACGACTGAATGGCTTGCAGGATACCAACAAGCTAGGTTGACTGATTCGATCGACGTTCATTCCACGACTTTCCCGATAGGTACAAGCAATCGACTGGAGTTACGCGATCAGTTCTTCACCCGCAATGCGTTCCATGGCGCGACCTTGGGTGTTGCTCGGCAGTGGCAATCGCCTCGCTGGAGTTTGCACGGAATGTTCAA
This sequence comes from Pirellula sp., assembly GCA_040373655.1. Lineage (GTDB taxonomy): Bacteria > Planctomycetota > Planctomycetia > Pirellulales > Pirellulaceae > JBKCUI01. Next base: position 7,958 of record JBEICB010000112.1, read on the forward strand.
GCTTGGGTTGGGCAACATGGATCGCAGCGTGACTATTTCAGGGTTCCAACAAGTCAACAATGCAGTGCCAACAACCAACGGCTTATTGGCCCGTGGCACCAACAATGGGACTTACAACTCCGAAACCTTCGTAGTAGCTCCGGAAGCCAATGTTACACTTGGTTATCGGTTGACTCAAAACTTGGAAGCCACTGTTGGCTACAACTATTTGGGGTTACCCAAGGTCGCCAGGGCAGGGGAGCAGATCGATACCGTCGCGAATTTGGACAGCACCAATCCCGCTCGTCCTGCATTCACCCTTCAAGAAAGCAACTTTTCGTTGCATAGCTTGAACTACGGTCTTCAGTACCGATACTAACACGGTTTCAGGTTGACGAGCACCGTTTCAGGTTCGAGTTCAAGCAATCGGAATAGACCGGAGACGTTCTAGATCTGGATTGATAGTTGGGGTTGAGAGTACTGGGAAGGAATAGATCGCGATGAGCGAATTTGAGTTCGGGTTTCTTGGCGGAGGCCAGATGGCGACCGCAATCGCCAAGGGTGTTCTGCAAGCAGGGCTATCCAAAGCTATCTCGATGGCTTTTTTCGAGCCCAATCAAGGGCAGGTACAAAAACTCAAGCAGCATTTTCCGGAAGCAACCACAACAGATACGGCGGGAGAGTTGTTCGACCGTTGCCACCGATTGGTTCTTGCGGTCAAGCCACAGGTATTAGATGGAATTGCCAGTTCGCTGGCTCATCACATTACTGCACATCACCATGTAATTTCCATCGCCGCTGGAATACCGTTGCACAAGCTAACGCAGTGGTTCCGAACGGAGCGGATCACGCGAGTGATGCCTAACACGCCTTGCCAGAACCTCCAAGGAGCTAGTGGGATTGCTCATGGAAGCGGGGTGAATGATTCCGACAAGGAGTGGACAGAAAAAGTATTTCGATCGGTCGGCACGGTGGTGCAGGTCAGCGATGAGCAATTACACGCCGTCACGGGCGTATCGGGTTCTGGGCCTGCGTACGTGTTGATGTTCATTGAAGCCCTTAGCGACGGTGGTGTTGCAGCGGGACTTTCGCGAGAAATTGCGTTGCAACTGGCGACCCAGACCGTTTTGGGGGCAGCCAGTATGGTTCAGCAGACCGGCGTACATCCGGCGGTGCTTCGCGAGCAGGTAACGAGTCCGGCGGGAACGACCATCGAAGCATTAAAAGTCCTTGAAAAAGGGGCTTTGCGTTCTGCGGTCATCGAAGCCGTCCTAGCGGCGACGAATCGCTCAAAAGAATTGGCGTCGGCTGGTCGCAACCCGTGAATATCTTAGTACACTATAGGAACACTATATGGCCCGATGCCCTGGCCATGGTCCTCTCTCGCAGGTTTCCTGGAGCTCGCTAGTCCCTTCTCCCATGGTTTTTGAACGCGTTTGCATTATAGGTGTCGGACTTCTAGGCGGCTCGATCGGTTTAGCGCTCCATCGCAAACGGCTTGCCAAACGAGTCGTGGGTGTCGGACGAACAGTTTCAAGGCTTGACGCGGCGATTCATCGCGGCGCAATCGACGAAGCGACCGACGACATATTGGTTGGTGCGAAAGACGCTGATCTTGTGATCGCTTGCGTCCCGATCCAGTCGATCGTCGGTTCCTTGGAGACCGCCGCTCAAGTCGCCAGGCCCGATGCGATGCTTACGGACGTCGGCAGCACCAAACAAACCATCGTCCAGGCGGCATCGGGACGGCTATCTGATTCTCAGTTTTTAGGAAGCCATCCGATCGCAGGGGGACACCATAGCGGTGTCGAACATGCCGTTGGGACCCTCCTCGATAGCGCCATGGTCGTTTTGACCCCGACCCCAGCGACTTGCCCAGAATTAACGAAACGGATGATCCACTTTTGGGAGTCGATGGGCTCGAAGATTAGTCTTCTCGATCCTGAAGCCCATGACCAAGCACTCGCGATTTCCAGTCATTTACCCCACATGGTTGCTTCCGCATTGGCGATTTCCACCCCGCACGAATTGTTGCAATTCGTAGGAAAGGGTTGGATGGACTCGACTCGAATTGCTGGAAGCAACCCACAATTGTGGCGACAGATCCTTGAAGAAAACCACGGACCAGCCCTACACGCAATGAAGAAGTTTGCGACAATCTGCGAAACATGGATCGACGCATTAGAGCGATCGAACTTCGATCGCGTCGAAGAACTTCTACAAGCGGGAAAAACAACACGTGAATCTGTGGCAAGTCGACATACATCCGGCTAACGGTCAGCCGGATACTCTGGGTTCTCACGCAGAAGTTGCTGCGAGGGAATTAGGGATCGCGAAAGATTTGCAAGTTGCGGGCATCCAAGGGTTTTTGATCCAAGCCTCCTGTGACGCTGCGACGGCCAGTCGATGGGCAAGCGAGTTTCTAGCCGATCCAATCGCTCAGCGGGTGGTGGTTGCTCCTGTCGGTGATCCTAAACTTGCCGTGCCACCGCCATCGAATTCCGGCAAGCTTTTGCACGTGCTCTACAAGCCCGGAGTGATGGATCCGGTGGCTCAAAGCACGAAGCAGATGTTCGCTGGACTGGGCTATGACGTCGACGAAGTCCGAACTTTTCGAAAGTATTGGGTTGCCGGAAATGGAACAGTCGATGGATCGACGGTAGAACGACTTGCCAAGCGGGTTCTCTCGAACGACTCGATCGAACAATACGTTTTGGGCCCCCTGAAGACTGATAGTTTGTCGTTGGGCTCTACATACACCCTGCGACTGGCTCACATCAAGCTCGATGGTTTGAGCGATGACGCGTTGCTGAAGCTCAGCAAGGAAGGCCAACTGTATTTCACGCTTCCCGAGATGCAGACCATACAAAAATACTACCGCGAGTTGGGGCGTGATCCGACCGATATTGAACTCGAAACCATCGCGCAGACTTGGAGCGAACACTGTTCGCACAAAACGCTCGGTGGCAGAATCGAATATCGCGACGAGAATGGTGTCCGGAACTACACCAGCATGCTCAAGGAGACAATCTTTGCTGCGACCAAGAAAATACGCCAAGATCTCGGCCAAGACGATTGGTGCGTGAGCGTATTTAAGGACAACGCAGGGGTGGTGAAGTTCGACGACGAACACCACATTGTTTTCAAAGTCGAAACGCACAATCACCCATCAGCGTTGGAACCTTACGGTGGAGCGAACACCGGTTTAGGTGGGGTCATTCGCGACCCGCTCGGCACAGGGCTCGGGGCCAAGCCAATCTGCAGTTCGGATGTCTTCTGTTTTGCATCGCCGAACTATCCCCCTGAGCAACTTCCACCGGGTGTGTTGCATCCTCGGCGCGTGATCAATGGCGTGGTAGCCGGAGTGCGAGATTACGGCAATCGGATGGGGATTCCAACCATCAACGGAGCGGTCTATTTCGATGACCGCTATCTGGGCAATCCGCTCGTTTACTGTGGAAACGCGGGTTTATTACCAGTCGATAAAGTCGAGAAACAACCGCAGATCGGCGATTGGATCGTGGCGATTGGGGGACGTACTGGCCGCGATGGAATTCACGGTGCGACTTTCAGCTCAGTCGAATTGACACATGAAAGCGAATCGATCTCGGGTGGTGCCGTACAAATCGGTAACGCGATCACCGAGAAAATGGTGCTTGAGGTGATTTTACAAGCTCGCGACGAAGGGCTATATCATGCCGTCACCGACTGCGGGGCAGGGGGGTTCAGCAGTGCTGTCGGCGAGATGGGCGAAGAACTCGGCGCGGAGGTTTGGCTTGACAAAGCTCCACTGAAGTACGCAGGGCTGAGCTACACCGAGATTTGGATCAGCGAATCCCAAGAGCGAATGGTTTTGGCTGTTCCGCCACAGCACTTGGAGAGACTTGGGGCAATCTGCAAGAAGGAAGATGTCGAGTACGCCGTGATCGGCAAATTCGTACCGACTGGAGAATTGCGACTACTGTACGAAGACCAACAAGTCGGCGTGTTGTCGATGGAATTTCTCCATGGTGGTCGTCCACCAGTGATCCGCAAGGCTGTGTATGAGCCTAAGGAACAGGCTCCATGTGAACTCGGTTCGCTAGATCGAAACTCCGCAGAAGACCTTTTAAAGGGGATCTTGGGACATCCTTCGATAGCGAGCAAGCATTGGATCATCCGGCAGTACGACCATGAAGTCCAGGGTGGTAGTGTCGTAAAGCCGCTGGTAGGTCCTGCATGTATGGGACCTAGTGACGCGGCCGTGGTCCGTCCGAAGTTGCATTCGCAACGGGCGATTGTCCTCTCTTGTGGGATGAATCCCCGCTATGGGGATCTTGATCCCTACCACATGGCGACAAGTGCAATTGACGAAGCGATTCGAAATGCTGTTTGCGTGGGAGCTCGTCCGGATCGCCTGGCGATCTTAGACAACTTCTGCTGGGGGAATACCGATCGCCCCGAGACACTTGGAACACTGGTGCGTGCAGCGATCGCTTGTTACGACCTTGCGGTTGCTTGGAAGACCCCGTTTATCAGCGGCAAAGACAGCTTGAACAATGAGTTTACTTGGGTCGATTCGACCGGACACAAGCGAACCATTGCGATTCCTTGTTCGCTGCTCATTAGCGCGATGGGGCAGATCGATCGCGCCAGCGATGCGGTCACCATGGATCTGAAACGTGCCGGTAGCTCTGTGTATCTGATTGGGGTGACCCGCAATGAGCTTGGAGGTTCCTACGCAGCAATGCTGCGAGGCAAGGAGGGTGGAGAAGTACCCAAGGTGGATGCGCCGTTGGCGATGCGATGTTACCAAGCGATCCATCGCGCGATAGTCGCCAAGCAGATTCTTGCTTGCCACGATTTGAGCGAAGGTGGGTTAGCGGTTGCGGCAGCAGAGATGGCGTTCGCTGGCGAGTTGGGGTTAGAGCTAGATATTACCCAAATGCGAGCGACCAATTTTGTCGACGCAGCCACAGCTTTGTTCTCGGAATCGAACAGCCGATTGCTGGTCGAAGTCCGAGAAGAGAAACGCGGCGAGTTCGAAGCACTCTTCAGCGATTTGCCTTGCGAACGCATCGGACATGTTAGCGATGGGGCGCAGGTCAAGATTTCGTCAGATGGCAACACCCTGATCGATCTTGGATGGAAAGAGTTGCGAGACATTTGGCGAGCACCGCTAGATTTCGCATAAACCCGAGAGCGAGGCCGTCTCAATTTTCAAAGAAGAACACGCGTTCGAAGAACTGCGGGGTGGTATAATTCGGGATCGTCCATAGGCAGTTCCTAATCGCCGTCCCCGCAGTTGAGAATATTTCTATGCCAGCTTGGAACGTCAAACAATCGGTTCGAATCGAGGCTCCTGCTTCGAAGGTGTACGACACTATCGCCGATTATGGGACTTGGACATCTTGGTCACCTTGGTTGATTGCCGATCCGGCGACGAAGGTGGAGGTCAGTGCGACACCGAACGCGGTGGGCTCTAAGTATCACTGGACAGGGACGGTGGTGGGTGAAGGAGAGCTTGAGCATCTGAAGCTAGAACCGCACCACTTGATCGAAGACGAACTGCGGTTTCTCAAACCCATGAAAACGACTTGCAAGACCGCTTTTGCCTTGGAGGCGGTTGGAAGTGCAACGCAAGTGACTTGGACGATGGATGCAAAGCTACCATGGTTCTTGTTTTGGATGGTACCGATGGTCAAGCGGATGGTCGGGATGGACTATCAGCGGGGGTTGAACATGCTTAAGGATTTGGTGGAGTTAGGAGAGATTCCATCGAAGACAAGGGTGTGTGGAGTGGAGCAAGTTGCAGCGGTACGGATGGCGGGATTTTCGGGGCGATGTCAAGTCGACGAAGTGAACGCAGCGATGGAAAAGACGCAGCGGGAGGTAACAGCGGAGTTTGAGCGTGAGGGGTTACCGACTACGGGAGCGATGATTGCGGTGTATACGAAGTTCTTGATCAAGGAGGGGGTATTCGAGTACATCCTTGGGTACATGTTACCGGAGAGTTTGGTGATGCCGACACATTCACCGCTTAAGGAGTGGCGGCAGGGAGCGGGTCGTGCGTTGCATGTGGAGCACATTGGCAGTTACAGGCATTTGGGAAATGCATGGAGCGTAGCGAATCAGATTGCGCGATTTCAGAAGTTACGTCAGTGTCGCACGGGGACCTACGAGATTTACACCACGACACCGCCAGAGACGTTGGAAAGCCAGTTGCAAACCGACATCTACCTACCGCTACGCTGACGCATGTGGGGTCTGAAAAAATTGCCCTTACGAATGGTAGAACGGGCCTCCGAGCCCGTTCTACCATTCGTGCTGCTCCATGTTCGCAGGGTCCCAATTCTCCAAATGCGGTCGATGCACTCCCTGCTTCGTAACGGATAGAAGACTAATCGTCATTTTAACATGGATATGGGTAGGGGCTCCGGACCATCGTAGAACGGGCCTCCGAGCCCGTTCTACGATGGAAGAACCTAGTGTGCCGATCATCGGCCTTGTCCACTTGTTACGAGGGAGCGTTGGTTACTCAGCAATTCGGCTTTGAATCTAGACTAACCCACTTTGCAGTTAGGTGAGTTAAAGGTGCCCAGGGAAACCGTGCGACCGCTGAACCGGACGTAGGCTAGGTTTTCTTCCTTGTGATGACACTAAGAGGTTTCGCAAACCAACGGCCGAAAGATCCTTTCGGGGAGGTGTACACGGTACACACTTTCCACAACCGAAAGCTGCACTCAGCATCCAGTTACAAGTAATCGTTGATCACCGAGTCGCTTGGAACAACAGAAATAGCGAAGGCCGGACTCGAACCGGCGACACACGGCTTATGAAGCCGTTGCTCTAACCGACTGAGCTACTTCGCCTTGTGAGTCGCTAAAGATACGCACCAGCGGCGTTCTCGGCAAGCCATCCTGACGGTTTTCCCAATGGCAGAAAACACCTACTTTGGCATCTCCTGCCCCAAGAAATCTGGTACCGACTGCTTTTTCTTCTCTTCTTTGCCCCACCAACTTCCATCCTCGTCCGATCCTCCAAACCAACTCGACTTCTTTTTCGTCGGGGCAACCACAGACTTGGGCTTCGGATCCGGGAAAGGATCCAAGAAATCAGTTGTCTTTTTCCAAGCATTCTTCGCCGACGCAGTCATCTTCTCATACGTTGTCTTATTATTCGTCGAATAACTCCGAATTGTCGGTGAAGAAGTCGGCTTTTTCTTCGTACTTGCCCAGCTTGGCCACCAACTAGTCGAAGTCGATTTTCCCTTCTTCTGCTTGCTCGCAATCCATGAAAGCCAATCTTCGTCCGAATCATCTTGCAAATAACGCACCTGCCAGTTTTCCTGTCGCAACGACTCCCCCGACGAAATGTGCATTTCATCCGCAACCTGCCCAAAACATCCTAAGGCAGGAAATCCCATGAAAACAAAACACAAAGCAATCAACAACCGATATATGCCTCGACGCTTCGCGTTTCCCATCGCAATTCTCCTTTGTTGCTTCTCTTTGCCACTGGACTTATCTGGTGACCGATTTTCTACCCAGGAAGGACTTACCAAAAACCACTCGCCAGTGTCTAGAGAGCCACTGCCAGAGAGCCGCTAGGTTCGCCGTATGGATCAACAAAACAACGGCAATCTCACCTCGGACTTGCGTCTAAATCAACCCTTTCTATACTTAGCTTTGTCACGATCGGACAGAGCTGTCCGAAGCGGCGACCGACCGACTGAAAATCTCGACTTGATCGATTCCAGCTGTTCGGGTACCCTTAATCAAAATTGACCGCTTCGCCTCTCAGCAAACGGTGTGTGATTCAGGAAAGAAACACGCAAAGGTTTGGAAATCTGGGGGTTTCAGGGCATCGGTCGAGCAGGTATGATATGCGGCTTGGAATCGGTTACGTTTTCCAGGCTGTTGTATTCAACGCGGGTGTA
>JBEICB010000143.1:0-11463 GCA_040373655.1 Pirellula sp.
CGCTACCCCCCGCAAATCGCCAGGTATCCCCAGCAACTCTTCCATCCCCCCCAGCAAATCGCCCAAATGCCTCGCGTAAGCATATAACCCCAACAAAGCATTCCCAACCGAATCGTCTCGCCACCTCCCCTCACACCCCATCCCCTTGACCATCTCTCGAATCGATAACCCCTCCGTTATCCCCCGCCCCAACCCCTTTAACTGCAACCGCAAATCTCGAGACTCCGCCGCTTCAGACAAAGAATCTAACATCTCTACCGGTCTGACCGCATATGCCGTCTGATGAAACTGCGCACACTGCGCCGCCGTCGCCACCACAAACGCCGCCTGAGATACCCCTCCCCATCGATCCGACATCTGGGTCGATTTGTGCACCCAACGCAAAATCCCCTCGTGATGCCCCTGCATCACCACACTCAATAACATCGCCCGTACCAACGGATCACTCCCCGGAAAATCCCCCGCGTAGCTACGACCGACCAACCTGCGAACCGATCTCCCAACCCCACTGAACATCCAAGTCAATGGCCATGAACGACCATACCAAACCATCCGCTTCTCTAAATTACGACAGAAATTCTCAGTCGCCGCCTGCGATAACAACAACGATTGGATCGTAATAATCATCTCGTCCGTCCGACTCCCCGGACGCAATACCCCATTATATCCCCTCAACCTCAACCGATGCCTCCACGGCAACCGCGCCAAACCCTCTCCTATCGCACAACCAATCAACACTCCCTCAATCGACTCCTGACGACGCCTCGAAGGTATAATCGTCGACCAAGAATAAGGCGCATCCCAGCCCCCTCGAGCACCCCCCTCGGCTACTTCCACACCCTTACCCGTTCCCCTTCGCACCAATTTAGGAAATACCATCGCCCCAACAGACTGCCCCCCCTTCGCTCTCGACTCAGATGTCCTCGCCTCGGACCTGCTCTCCAAAGATATAGACATCGTGGACTCTCCTAAACCACTTCCTACTTGACTGCCCCATCTTCTATCCGTCGGTGTTTTTTTCCTCGAAACTACAACAAACCAAAAACCTTAAAGAACTTGATCCGCCAATCCAGAGGTATTACCCACACCAACCCCTAAGCCTCATTCAATCGACACTTCTTAACATTCTTCACAAATCCCTCATCGCTTTCAACCTCCCACCCCGAAGTTGGGTAAACCTACTTCAAGGCCCACAATCCCCACCCAAATTCCCTTCGCCTACAGACTATAAGCCATGTAAAATATCCCGACCAGTAATCCCCTCCCCCACCAAACCATCAACCAACTGCAAATCACCATGACCATCCAAAAACAACCCTTCAATCTCCAAGCATCCCGCAGACAATTCCTCCAACAAACCGCCCTCGCTAGCGGACTGTCCCTCTACGCCATCGAAAAAACTTTCGGCGAACTACCACCCACCGCACCCCAAACCAAAGGCCCCTTTTACCCCATCCCCGATATCGATAAACAAAAATACTTCGATGCTGACCTGACTCGCCTCTCCCAAGACTCTCCCGTCGCCGACGGCGAACAAATCGTCATCCAAGGCGTCGTCGTCGATACCGATGACAAACCACTCGACGATGTCATCGTCGAAGTCTGGCAAGCCTGCGCCACAGGTCGCTACAACCACCCCCAAGACAAAAACGACCGACCTGCGGATCCAAACTTCCAATACTGGGCAAAAATGCTCACCAAAAACGAAGGCGCATTCTCGTTCCGAACCATCCAACCAGGAAAATACCCCGGACGTACCCCCCACATCCACTACCGTATCATCGCTCCAGGTCGACCCGAACTCGTTACCCAAATGTACTTCGATGCCCACACCGAAGAAAACCGCAAAGACGGTATCTACATGAACCTAAAACCCGAACAACGACTCGCCGTCACCGTCGGCCTCGACAACCAACCCGTCTCTAAAGAACCGAACGCCGAAAAACTTCCCACCGGCTCCTTCAAAATCGTCCTCGGTCCTCAAAACAACCCAAAATCTACCCAACCTATGTAAGCCATCACACATCTATGCCAAAGAAAAAAAATACGCCCTCCCCAGTAGACCCCGACGAAGCTTTCTACCTAAGCCAAATCCCAAAACAAATCACCCCAAAACTAGAAGCCTCCAAAGTTTCAAATGTCCTCCGCCAAGTCATCCAACGCCGGGGCTACGCTGCTGTCCAATCCGCAGACCAACTCAGAAACGCTTGGGACCAAATCGTCGGCCCCCAACTCGCAAATCAAACCCAAGTAGGAAAAATACAACGCAACCAACTCCTCATCCTCGCCTCCAATAAAGTCGTCGCTAACGAACTCGAATTCATGAAATCGCAAATCGTTCGACAACTCCACTCCCATCACCCAGAATTCTCTATCCGATCCCTGAAAATCTCTGTCGATGGCAACCGATGATCCTACGATCGCTCCAACTGCCTCAGACGAAGTTCGCTCAATGCGAACATTCGCTCTAACCGTTGCGTACGATGGTTCTCACTACGCCGGTTGGCAATCCCAACCAAACGGCCCAACTATCCAACAAACCCTCGCCCAAGCCGTCTCGCGAGTCGTCCACCACAGCGTCAATCTTCAAGGTGCCGGTCGTACCGATGCAGGCGTTCACGCCTTCGGCCAAATCGCCGCTTTCAATACCCCAAACTGGAACCCCCCCTCCGAACGCCTCGCTCAAGCCATCAACGGATTCCTCCCTCGCTCCATCTCCGTTATCGAGTCAAAATCCGTCATCCCAAACTTTGACCCCATCCGAAACGCCTCCACGAAACGATACCGCTACACCATCCGCTCCTCCCGCGTCCCCGATCCACTCCTTCACCCGTTCCATTGGTGGATCCCAAAAGACCTGAACACCACCAACATGCAAGCCGCCGCAAATCGACTCCTAGGCACACACGATTTCAAAGCCTTCGAAACGCTAGGCTCCCCAAGAAAAACCTCCGTTCGTACCATCCACGCCCTCGATATCAATCTGCGCCCCACCCTAGGTGGCACCGAAATCACCATCGAAATCGAAGCCGACGGATTCCTCTATAACATGGCCCGAAATATCGCAGGCGCACTCGTAGAAATCGGTAAAGATCGCTTCTCCCCCCTCTGGATCGACTCCCTGCTAAACTCGTCTAAACGCTCAGCCGTTAGCCAAACCGCTCCCGCAAGAGGTCTCTGCCTCCTCTACGTTAAATATCCACCCTCTCTCTTCCTCAATGACTAAACCCCGACAACCATGAAATCACAACTACCATTCCCCCTTCTCTTCTCGACCCTAGCAATTCTTTTGCTCTGCTGCGGAAAAACCCAAGCAGAACTGATCACCCTCTACGACGCAACCGGACTCCCCGGAAATCAACCCTGGCTCGGCTTCGCTGCAGATACCCTATCTGGTTGGTCACAATCCACCGCGCCTGGAGGTACACAACTGACCACCAATAACACAACCCGCGCCGGGTACTCGGTTATTCTCCTCGGCCACGACGCAAAAGGGATCGAACTCGGTTTCTGGACCAACGAAATCTGGGCCCAAAACTCAGACTTTACCCACGCCGAAAACATAACCATCGATACCACTATCGAACGCAACTACCGCCTTCAAATCCTCAACGACAATTATCAACTCTTCGAAAACAATAACTCCATCCTCTCCGGAAACCTAAGAATATACCCCTCACCCTCCACCCCATACTCCCTTCCAAACTACGTCTTCTTCGGCGACGATACCACCAGCGCTGCCGCCTCGGTAATCCAAGGCCGAATAACACTGCAAAGCAACCTCGCTAGCGTCCCTGAACCAACAAGCCTAATGCTCCTCTCCTCGAGCACTCTTGCCTTTGCGTTCCTGAAACGTCGGGCAAAATCACTCCCTGCAAAATCAACATAGAACCTACCGTAACATGACCCTGCTGATCCTCGCCTGCTTCCTACTCCTCCTCGCACTCCTACCCTGCGCGATGGTCGCCGCAAACCTGAAACTCTTTCAAACCGCCACCCATGACCCAGACTGCTTGAACAAAGCTCTTTCTATCCCCGTTAGCGTACTAATCCCAGCTCGCAACGAAGAAGCCAGTATCCAAGCCGCACTCGAGGCTCTCGCTAAATCCTCTCACCCGACCTTCGAAGTCCTCGTACTCGACGATGCATCCGAAGATAAAACACCCGATATCGTCCAGCAGTTCGCCAAAAACTATCCTCACTTCTACCTCCACTCCTCCCAAGGACTTCCCAACGGCTGGAACGGAAAACAAAACGCCTGCTGGCAACTCGCAAACCTCGCTTCCTACGACCGCTTCCTCTTCCTCGATGCCGATGTCCGTCTCACCCCCGATGCCCTCACTCGGATCCTCGCTGAACAAGAACTAAGACAAGCCCCCCTCGTCAGCGGCTTTCCCTTCCAAGAAACCGGTACCTTCGCCGAAAAACTTCTTATTCCCATGATGCACTTCGTACTCCTGGGATATCTACCCATCAACCGTATGCGTGCCTCCGCCGACCCAGGCTTCGCCGCCGGATGCGGTCAACTCTTCCTCGCAAAACGCCATGAGTACTTCCAAGCCGACGGGCACCGCGCAATTGCCCCTTCGCGACACGATGGTATCAAACTTCCTCGATCCTTCCGCAACGCCGGATTCTCCACCGATGTCTTCGATGCAACCGATATCGCAAAGTGCCGCATGTACCAATCACTCGACCAAGTCCAACGCGGACTACTAAAAAACGCCACCGAAGGTATTGCAAATAAAACCCTAATCATACCCTTCTCAATCTTGCTCCTCGGTGCCTGCGTCCTACCCCTCCTAATCACACTCTGGACCCTCTACCATACCTTCCAATCCAAACAAAACTCCTCTCTATCTATCCTCACCCTCGCAATCCTGATCCTCGCCACCATCCTCGGGTGGGCTCCTCGCTGGATGACCAGAAAAGCCTTTCATCAATCTAACCTCGGCGCTCTTCTACATCCTCTCGCTGTCGCCTGGTTCATCACCCTGCAATGGATCGCTCTGATCCGCAAATCTCTAAATCTGCAAACCCCCTGGAGAGGTCGTATCGAATCCAAAGCATGAACCAAACCACAAACTCTATCCGGCGCTAAACGGCTCTATATGCACAAACGCATCGGCAATCCGCATCCCAGCACCCCGCAAGGCCGCCCGAACCGCTCCTCCCACTCGATGCCCCTCCTCCACCGTCGAACTACCATCTACCTCAACGTGTATCTCCACGAATAACATCGTGCCACTCTTGCGAATCCGACACTTCTCCACCGCCATCACACCTGCCACACCCCCAGCAATCTCTCGCACTCGCTCCTCCGTCTCCTTCGGCGGCGCTGCATCTAAAATGTCTCGGGCCGTTAATTGCAAAAGCCGAATACCACTGTACCCAATCACCGCACAAGCCACCAACGCCGCCCAATCATCCGCCGGCTCGTATCCCTTTCCCCCCACCAACGCAATCGATATCCCCACAAACGCCGCTAAACTCGATATCGCATCGGCCCGGTGATGCCACGCGTCCGCTTGTAATGACACACTGTCCATCTGCTCTCCCACCCGACTCGCCCAACGCGCTAAAGCCTCCTTGATGCCAACCACCAACATCAATACCAACAACGTGGACCAATGAGGTAAATGATGAGGCGTAAGAATCTCCCGAATCGCCTGAACCGCAATCACTATCGCAGCAATCAGTATCCCTAAAGCCGCAACAACACCCGCCAATGCCTCCGCTTTGCCATACCCATACGGATGACGCTCATTCGCAGGTGTCTCCGCAACTCTTAACCCTCCCCAAACAACCAAACTCGTAACAATATCCGCCGTCGACTCAATCCCGTCGGCAATCAACGCATACGAGTTGCCAAACACCCCCGCCAAAATCTTTAACAGCGCTAAAGTTGTATTGACTGCAACTCCTACCAACGGAACTTTGGATAAGTCAATCGATCGCTTCGCTAACTCACCCTCACCGTCGAACGCCATGCACAACTCCCCAGCAGACGGAAGACCTTAACAATAACCACACCCTACGACTTCCGCCGATCCTCCGCTTGATATAACGCCAAACTACTCTCAAACAACTCGCTTGAAATCTCATAGTTCGGAGCCTCCGAACGGTATCGCTTACAATGCTCCGCAATCAACTGATACAAGTAACGAAATACATTCCGAGGCGTTCGCAACGATTGCAATGCCGATATCAATCGAACCTCAGATACGTCACTCGCGAAAAATCGCTTCGGCGATGGACTCGCCCCTGATACCGCACAAGCCTTCATGCGCGAGGCCAACAAATCATACAATGCCTCTCCCGTCCAATCGAACGATGCGACAACATTCTGCTTGTCCAACCTCGCCCTCTCATGAAACTCGCGAGTCTCACGCTCTGCATACGGCTGCAACTCACTAGGCAACAACATCTTGATCCCAAAATGCTCGTGCTTGAGCAACTTGTTGTCCATCAATGGCCACACTAACTGCTTCATCCGATCCGATTGCCCATTGATCAAATCTGGCTCGTCTACCCGATCGATGATCACAATCGTCCCCGGATAACCCAAAGTCCTCAACACCAATTGTAACTTCTCTAACAACGCATAGCGATCATCCGACCGCTGAGACTGCGGTATCGGTTGCTCATCGATCTCTTTGGCCAAAAACGAAAATAACATCGGTCGCAATTGACTCGTCTCGCGTTGCAACACCCGCACGTGCCGTACCACACGCTTCGCCATCCGATGTCGCTTCCACCATCGCGCTGCATACCACCCCCAACCCACCAACAACAACGCCGGCACCCAACACAAGGCCGTCAACAAGGTAATCGACTCCGTTCGATGCAATACCGCCAACAACCAAGCACCCAACGCAGTAACCAAAAGCCCTATTAGAAACGGAGCCCAAGTCCCGATCGAACGAAAACGCAACTTCCGCCGCAAAGCCTCAAACCGATCCCGCACGTTGCTCGACTTCGACCGATCGTAAATCGCCGTAAGCAACATCAAATCCCGCCGCTGCCCCCGATCCAATCGATCCAAATCCAACGATAACTCCGATCCCCCTCCCACCGCATCCAACCCCGCTGATGCATGACCAGGTTGCAAGATCCGATCCACCAATTGTGTCACCCCCTCGCTCATCATCGCATCCATGTGATCCCACAACCGCAATGATCCCAAAACCTTGTCCGGATTACCCCGCGCCCGTCGCGGTAACTGACTCTCCAATGGCCCCAGATAAGCATTGAAATCGTCGTAACAGATCAAAAATACCCGCTGATCCGAATGCTCAGCGTTGTGCCTCGCAACGTGATTGATCAACTGCAATCGCATCGCCGTCTTACCCGAACCCTTCGCTCCAAACACAATCGCAGTCGCAGGCTGCTTCGCATCCCCCACCACCTTGCTCCAAGAAGGATGAAACGTCCCCCCTATGCAAAAGTCCCTAAAGACGGTGTCCGTCTGCGCATCCTCATCCACAAACGGATTACGAACCAAAGAATGGTGCTGCAAAAATTCTTGCTCTGTCATCGTAGTAGCTTCATCATGTTGGGTTGCGAATCTGAATACTCAGCCCCAACATCATCCTAGACATTTCCAAATTCGGCAATCCGTAGCCGATGCGAAGCCACTTAAACCATCTCAACAATCAGCCATATTCCACGACACATTACGCCTCCTGACGAGAACTCGAAAACCACCACAAAATCCCACTTCCCACCACCGCACTAATCCCCGATCCGACCAACGTGCCAATCTTGCCCGCACCCTCCAACACCGGAAATTCTTCCGTAGGAAAAGCCAAAGCATTCAAAAACAAAGCCATCGTGAACCCCACTCCACCCAAACAGGCACCCCCGAGAAATACCTTCCAATCCACCCCGTCCGGCAGTCGAGTCAACCCCAAGAACACCGCTACCCAACAAAACAAAAAAATTCCCAACGGCTTACCCAATGCCAACCCCGCCGCAACCGAAACCGATACCCCACTGCGCAATGCCACCGCGTCCAACTCCACCCCCGCGTTCGCCAACGCAAATATCGGCATGATCACAAACGCTACCCAAGGATGAAGCCCCATCTCCAACCGGTGCAACGGTGAATGACTCTCCCTCGCCAAAAATCGCAACTGCTCCAAACTCACCGGCAAAGTCTCCTTAACACCATGCCCATGTCCATGATCATGACCGTGCCCATCTCCCCCGCCCAAACCATCCTCGGCCTCCCTATCTTCATCCGCACGAATCCGATCCCAAAAATCATGCATAACCTCCAAAAACGTCCGACGACCAATCCAAGCACTCGCAGGTGTCATCAACCCGAGTAACACTCCCGCAATCGTCGGATGCACCCCAGCTTTGTAAAAACCAATCCACACCCCAACTCCCACAAAAATGTATACAGCTACCGAACGTACCCCAATGCGATTCAAAAAAGCACACAACCCAAATCCCACCGCCGAAGCAACCAAATAACCCCACACGATCTTCTCTGTGAACACCGTCGCAATCACCAACACCGCCAAGATGTCATCGACAATCGCCAAAGTCAGCAAAAAAATCTTCAACCCAAACGGAATCCGATCCCCAAACAAAGCCAAAATCCCCACCACAAACGCAATGTCCGTGGCCATCGGTATCGCCCATCCACGCTCACCCTCCTGCCCCCACTGCAACAAGAAATAAATCAACGCCGGCGTGACAACACCCCCCACCGCACCAATGATCGGTAACAACGCCTTGCGAGGATCCCGTAACTCACCACCCACCACCTCTCGCTTGACCTCTAAACCCACCACAAAGAAAAAAATTGTCATTAAGATGTCATTGACCACCAAATGACCTAAGTCCCCCTCAATTCGGAACTTGCCAAACGCAAAAGCCACCGGCGTGTGCCAAAATTTCTCAAATGCATGATCCCATGCACTGTTCGCAATCACCAACGCAATCACCGTACAAGCGAACAACACAATCCCGCTCGTAGCCTCAATCTGCAAATATCGCTTCACCGGCACCAACCACCGCTCAACCTTCCCCACGGGAATCTTTTCGGTACTAACCGCCGGCGCTCGATGAACCATCTCTCCCCCCCTAGCTGCCCAAGCTCCAAAAACACCAAATCCTCGTTGGCAAATTGTAAGGTCTACGCAAACCCTACAACCTCAATTTACAAAGTGTCGAAGGGGAAGCCAGTTGTTTTAAATCTCCCGCTTCCCCTGCAACTCTTCGGCCCCAACACCCCACCAAAACAATCCAATCCCCACGAATTATTGGATGTTCAACCAAATCCACTCTAAGGTGACCAAACAGGGGTCCGCCGATTTACCCAAACAAGCCACCCCTGAAAACCAAAAACCATCGCACCGCGTCTGGTTTACCCCAACGCACATGGTTTACGGAGTCTTCGAGCAACCGGATTGCTCAAACCAAAAACTACCCAACCGTCGTTCGCAACCATCCACTTGCCCAGGAAGGATCAAACATCATGGCGTCACCAACTCATTGCCAACCTACTCCCCCCTCCCAGGGAAAAAAGATCCGCCTCAGCAAACTTCCCACCCCAAAAGAACTTATCGCCTTCCTCAACCAATTCGTCAAAGGCCAAGACCAAGCAAAACGCGAAGTCGCCACCGCCTTCTACAACCACTACATCAGCCAATCCAACCGCGATCACTTCCAAAAACAACTCGGAAAACACCACCTACTTCTCATAGGACCAACCGGTTCAGGGAAGTCCTACATGATCCAACTTCTTGCAAACTACCTGGGCGTTCCCATCAGCCACGCTTGCGCCGCTAGCCTCGTAGAGTCCGGCTATCGAGGACGTCCAGTCGATGATGTCGTCAAAGCGTTGCTCGACCAAGCCAATGGCAACGTACAACTCGCAGAAAAAGGAATCATCTTCCTCGATGAAATCGATAAGATCCGCCGCGAAGACGCCGGCGGCCGCGACGTCAGCGGCGAAGGTGTCCAAAACGCTCTACTAACTCTCCTCGAAGGACGACTGTGTGACTCCGTCGACGGCAGACCCATCTCTCCCATCGACACCAGCCGCATCCTCTTCGTCGCCGCCGGCGCTTTCACCAACCTAAAACCTATCGTGCAAAAACGTCTCGGTACCAACCGAAACTTCATCGGTTTCTCCAAAGATCCCAACCTCGCAAAACTCCAGTCCGAAAACCTGCAAACCGAAGATCTCGTCGAATACGGCATGATCCCCGAATTCCTCGGACGATTCTCCCGCCTCGCAATCCTTCATGAACTCAGCGTCGATGACCTCGTCGATATCATCTCCGACACCAAAAGCGACTCAGAACTCGCAAAACGAAAAGAATTCGCTGCCGCTCACGGTATCAAGCTAACCTTCACTCGAAACGCCATCCGCGCCATCGCCGAACAAGCCATCGCGATGAAAACAGGCGCTCGCGCACTAAATCGACTCATCGCACAATCCCTTTCCCAAGTCGAATACATACTTCCTGACCTCGCCGAAAAAGGATTCAACAAAATTGTCATCAACGAAGCCACCGTTCGTTATGGCATAAAACCCCGCCGACAAAAAGTTACTTTTCCACCCACCACCGACCCAGAAAAGAAACAACCCCACCGTGTCGATAAACTCCTCCGAAATAACTTCCTCTCCCCTGTCCTCCAGCCCGCTCAAGAAAAAGAAGAAGCGATCGCCAACACAAGCCTCTTCCGTAACTTCGAATTCCCTGCCAACACCGCTGAATGGAGCGATAAAGCCCTTTGGGACTCCATTCAAAGACTCGCCCAAGGCCCCCTCGACTTCGATAACGCCTCCGATAAAGCAAAACGTCACTGGAAAGATCTCTGCAACCTGCTCAAGTCCCAACCACACGATATACACCGGCTCGCCGAAGAACTTCGGCTCAGACGATGCTCTATCAATGACTTCTACGAAACCTACGAAGCCTCCGCACTCAGCCCCACGAAACTCGACGCAGTCCTCGGCTTCTTCGACTACTTACACCCCTACGAAAATCCCATCCATTCCAGTACCCCAGAACCAGAAGATCAACTCCTATGCCGATTCATCGACCCACTCATCGATCCAGATTTCAGCGACGTAAACGATGAATCCAATCCGTTTATCCTCGATCGATTCATCCTCGATGACAACTTTGATGACTGCTTCGACGAGGAAAACGACGAGGAATTCGAACAAAACGACGAAGACGATATCGAAGAACCCAACTCAAATCCAAATCTCCCCTTCTAAAACCAAATCATCCAACAATCCGACGACAATTCAAAGAAATAGGTAAACTAGGGGGACGGAAGTCCCCCTAGTTTACATTCCACCAACAGTTTTCATTCCACCCCCACCCACCTTACATTAACATCACCATACATTAACTTCAACTTCCATTAACTTCACCAGCCATTAAAATAACCGTCCAATAACTTCGATGTTCAAAACACACAAAATACACC
>JBEICB010000043.1:0-27760 GCA_040373655.1 Pirellula sp.
CAGTTGCTCTCCACCTTGCCTCGCGGCAACGCAGTTACTCTTGGTTACAGGGTGGTAACGATTCCCCTGATTGGGACTTACACCCAATTATTCAATCGCCTTCACAGGCGCACTAGCCACCCGCTGCCAAGCGGTGGACGTCGCCAGGAAAATCTCCACCGTCTGGCGAACGGTGGCTACGAATATGTGGATGTCGCCTACGGAGATTAGAGCGCGAAAGGTAGCCACCCGCTGCCAAGCGGCGGACGTCGCCAGGAAAATCTCCACCGTCTGGCGAACGGTGGCTACGAAACTCCACCGTCTGGCGAACGGTGGCTACGACTACCGACGACTACGCCAATTGCGTCGCACAACGTTAGAACTGCCTTCCAGCTTCTCTTCTTCAGAGTCCCAATTCGCAAAAAACGAATCTGCCGGGACTTCACTTCTTCCACTTTGAACCGCGGCATTTCCCCCTGAGAATTGCCCCACATCAGCGGCTTCTCCTTGCGCACCCCCAACTCCATTGATGCGATTAACGACCGCAAGGACGTCCAGTGGCGTCAATTGTCCGTCACCGTCAACATCCACATCCGGGTCGGAAAGAGAATCGCCACTGCGAGGATTCGTAAGTGTACCGCTCGGATTTCTGTTAAATGCATTGACGAGAACCAGTGCATCTAACGGATCAACCGACCCCGATCGATTCACATCCCAAGGCATCATAATATTACGCCATGGAGCAGGATTCGGTACACGCTCGATCGGCAAACTCAATTGCCGAACAAGTCCTCCAACGGTATCGGTAAGCATCAGATTTACGCTGGTAATAAGCGGATCAGAGTCGGCCAAATATACTCCCGGCAACAACCGCAACGCGTTATCTACGACTTCAAACCGCGGATCAAGCGCGATGACCGAATACGGCGTTGGACCGTCTGGATCCACTACACTAATTGTTCCCAGATTCCATCCCGTCACGTTAGAAAGCACTCGGCCGTTGGGAACCGAGACGCTCGTTGGGGGTTCGTTGACATTGAGCACTTGGATGCGTATGACGCGCTGACTTTGCAATGCAGGTACACCCGTATCAGTCACGATCACCGTGACAAACTCGGTCGCACTGCGTTCAAAGTCCAAAACACCTGTCTGCAGTACACTCAAATCCCCAGTATTGGGCTGAATCGCAAATCGCGTCTCGGTTGCAGGTAGCGAAAATACGACGCTTTGACGATCCCCATCAGTCGCCTGAACGCGGCCAAACGAAGCCCCCACAGCCTGAACTTCGGAAACATTGAGCACCGACGTTGTAATCTGCGGTGCAAACTCGTTAACATCGACCAAGGACACCACCGCAGAAGTCCACGTCGAAAGGCTTGGTGTACCGTTATCGAAGGCTTCTACAAAAAACCGAAACTGCGGATTGCTTTCAAAATCCAAGATAACGTTCGGTCGGACGCTAAGAACTCCGGTCACAGGATCAAGTGCAAACTGAGCAGGAGGATTACCGAAAAATCGATACCGTACCGTGTTTGCCGTGTCAGCATCCGTTGCTACGATGCGACCCACCGTTGTTCCACCGACTGAATTCTCTGACACCTGAAATGCAATAGGCCCGAGATCAGGTGAAAACTCATTAACGTCCAACACGTTAATCACGATCTCCTTCTCGAAAGACAACGGAGGAGTTCCATTATCCGTCGCACGGATCAATACACGTGCTGTAGGAGATGCCTCAAAATCAAATGCAACCGTCGGTGCCAAGAAAAGTTCGTCATCTCTGAGAACGAATCGCGGGTCATCGGTTTCCCAACGGATCGAGTCATTCGGGTCGGGATCTGTTGCCAAAAGTCGTCCTAATCTTGCGCCGCGACTATTCTCTGGAATTGCGCTGCCGAGTAGCTCTATGTTCGTCGGAGCGTCATTGACGTTCGCAATGTCAATAACGACAGGAGCCTCCGCGGCTGCCCCTGCTGGATCAGTCGCACGCACGAAAACTTGACGCGCTCCGACGTCAAGGTTTCCAGGCGTCCCAGAGAATGTCCGAGTCGTCGGATCAAATCGCAACCAAGACGGAAGTGGCACACCTGGCGAAGTGTACGCGCTGTAACGCAACACCGAGTCGTCGATATCTCGGAATAGTCCGCTTGGTACAACAAATTGCATGAATGCATCTTGGACGCCATTTGCCGATGGAGTTGGCGGAATTACAAAGGGTGCATCATTGACCGGTTGCACGAATTGTTTGACCTCACCCGCCACGGAAGAGATTGAATCCGGAGCTTGCACCTGACCAATATCAATGAACCACAACGTGCTGCCGTCGCTAAAACTTCCCGTGTATGTCGGGTCGAGCGCCAGATACATCAAATCCGGTGCAGGCCCAAAGTAATTCGCGGCCGGTAAAAATCGCAATTGCGCCGTTGGCCCCAGAACGAGTGCCGAAGTTGACGATACACTTGGCAGATCGCTCCAACCTGTTCCCACGTTGAGTTGCCAAACACCCGATGGTCCTCCAGAATTCCCACTTGAAATGGCAATTCCAGTCGCGGTCGTCATGTCGACATCAACAACACCACGCTCAATGAGTTGAGCCACCGTGGTACCTGCAGGACTGCGGTCGTCTTCATTGATGTTGTTCATGAATGTCGTTGTTGCAATCGGTCGGTCGTTAACAGCCCGCACACGCACTTGTACCTGCGATACACCTCGGAAACTTCCCTTGTTCAATACCAACTGAACATTGCGTTGGAATGTATCAGGAGCATCCCCGCGGGCTTCAAAGTCCAAGTGCTCTACCAAACTCTCGATTGAGTCTTTGGTAGCGTTTGCCGTAAAGTTCACCACGAAGTCCGTTGATGAACTTCTCAGGAATGTCCCCATCTGCTCACCGTTATTGAGCAACACATTCCCTTGCAATGTAAAAGGACTAGACCCACCTGTTCTCAACGTGACGAAATCTGTCGATCCCGACTGCGGCACCATCGACACACTCAACGCACCGTTCGAATAATCACCTGGCACAATATCGATCACCTTGGCAATCGTGGTCAATGGAATCGGCAGATCGTTTTCGATGTACGAGACAACCGTCGACGACAAAGCAACTCCAAACGCTACCGGAATCGATCCGGTGATCATGTATTGCCCCAGACTACCGAAGTCCGAATAGCCGGTAGGAACATTCGCGCGAGGATCACCAAATCCCACACCATCAATTTCCAAATAATAAATACCCGCCGATAAACTCAGATCGTTAAAGCTTGCTCGTAGCCCATCGGGATTCGAAACAGCAACTACGTTGCCCGAGGCGTCATAAAGCGTCGCTTGCACGTCTAAATTGCTACCCTGGTTGTTGGGCCAAAATCCGGTAGTAAACAGTGCACTATCGATGGAGTCGCGGTACGAACCGTCCGCTTGGCTTGTCCAAACCTGAGTGATATAAGGATCGATCGAGAGATCGACCAACCCTGAGCCCGATTGAAACCAAATCACATCGCGATCGGCAGAAGTTTCAATAGTACCGAAGGTCGAAAGTGCAATGCGATCCGATGCGTCGACCGGACCAGTGACTTCTCTCGCAAATTCAATCGAATTCGCATGGTCATCAGGCAAGAAACCGAACCCGTTCGCAGTGCTTGTAATCACCGAAAGGTCATTAGGTCCAGAATTGTAGTTCGCATTCGCACCACCATTATTGGCACCATAGTAAATGCCGTCATCCCAAGTCGTCACGTTGCGATAGTAGCCGCTCCCCATGATCGGCCCCCAACTGTTCTCAGCGCTCCCACCATGCCCATCGTAGTATTCGGCATTCTGCTGAAACGGGTTATCGCTATTCGTACCATCGTGCGACAATCCAAGCGAGTGCCCCACTTCGTGCGATACCGCAGCAGAAACATCCCGAGAAAAACTATTGAATACATAACATGGCGTGTCGGTTGCACCAGCAGCCTCATAGCCCCATCGAAAACTCCCGATGTAAGCAAACCCACCAACCGGCTGATTCGAGAAATTATCCAGCGTAATAACAACCCGCATCCCCCAACGATTATCGTTGCCACCAGTGTTCACTAAAGCATCCTCTCCTGGATCCTCGGTTGTGACATTCACATCAAACGGAGCAAAATCCGCGGCAACTCTCTGCCAAGCTGCTTGGATGGATCTTAGCTCGTTGTCTGTAAAAGCAGCACCGTTGCCGTCGGGATCAAAAGCAGGAGAGACGATCTGCTGAATGTTGTACGCGCGATTCCATGAAGTCCCCACCGCAGTAAAACCATCAAAGTCCATGTAGACGGTCTTCGTCGCTGTCGGCCTACTATGAAGTTTGAAAGTATCCGATAGAGGCGCAAAGGATGGGCCATCCCCTTGCCCGTCGCCACCATCACCACCTTGATTCGGCCTCGGGCCCGCTTGTGCCCCCGATCGGTTCGGTTCCGCAATCGTCCCAATCAATTGCCCCGATGGGTCCGTCCAAGTCCCCGCACCGTCGGGCATCCAAGATAAATCGGAAGCCATCATCGCTCGCGATTCTAAAGACTCAAACAATAAACGGGTCAAGATTCGTTTCGCAGAGGAGAAACGTCGAGAAGCGATCGGTCGCATACGGTGCCCTTCGGTCATTACCGGCAGAATAATTCGTGGAGGTCGAATCAGATGATCTACCCTACCTCCACCTAGATAAGAATCTCTTGTAAGAATAGCCCACCACTCCATCAAAGGCAAGAAATCTCAGGGTGATTTGCAATTAGGTACCGTAGTGACCCACTCCACTTTTTCTCAGAATTTCTTGCGAAAAAACGGTTACCCGGTACGCCAAACCGACCCTGAACTCGCGCTCTGCGGCTCAGAAAGCGTAAGAATGCTTCGCGCTAGCCGCGGGGTGTTTGCATCGGCAACCCTCACCTCATTCCACGGCCCAATCAATCGAAAACCACCACGTTGTAGAGGCTGATTGATTGGGCGTTTTGATGTAGGGTACCGGGTATGCCAACCACCCGGAGCTCGCGTTTTCCGGCTCAACAGAGCAATATCACGAATCCGTTAGGGACTTGCGAATCCGCATGCCATAGAAGGACCGCCACAGGAAAAATGAAGCGATTGCAAGGAATATGCAAGCGAAGGTAGCCGTTACCTGCGCTCCCTGCGATCGCTGAATTTGAACCGCCAGTGCAACAGCCAACAAACCGAACAATGTGGTGAACTTGATCACAGGATTCAAAGCAACACTCGAAGTGTCCTTGAACGGGTCGCCAACCGTATCGCCGACCACGCAAGCATCGTGAAGCGGTGTTCCCTTCTTCTTCAACTCCACTTCAACAATCTTCTTGGCGTTGTCCCAAGCTCCCCCGGCATTCGCCATGAAGATCGCTTGATACAATCCAAAGATTGCAATCGAGAAGAGATAACCGATGAAGAAATAAGGCTCCACGAAAGCCAAGCCTAAGGTCACAAAAAAGACCGATAGGAAGATGTTCAACATTCCGACCTGCGCGAACCGAGTACAGATCTCCACCACCTTCTTGGAGTCTTCAATACTCGCCTTGGTCGAACCATCTAGCTTGATATTCCGCTTAATGAACTCCACGGCACGATAAGCCCCCGTAGTGACAGCTTGGATCGATGCTCCGGTGAACCAGTAAATGATCGCACCGCCACTGATCAGCCCCAAAACGAACGGTGCATGCATCAGCGAAAGCTTTTCGATGTCCGAGGTCAAGCCATTGGTTAAGTTCATAATGATCGAGAAAATCATCGTCGTAGCGCCAACAACCGCCGTCCCAATCAAGACCGGTTTTGCTGTCGCTTTGAATGTGTTGCCTGCACCATCGTTTTCCTCAAGCAAATGTTTTGCAGCTTCAAAGTTCGCGTTCAATCCAAAATCATTCTTAAGCTCTTGTTCGATATTTGGAATCGTTTCGATCAACGATAGCTCGAACACGCTCTGCGCATTATCGGTAACCGGACCGTAGGAGTCTACGGCGATGGTCACAGGTCCCATGCCCAAGAAACCGAAGGCGACAAGCCCGAAGGCAAACACCTCTTCGGCAACCATCATGCCTCCCAACCCGGCATCACCTCCCATGGTCGAGATCCAATAAGCAACCGCCATCAATCCGGTGATGCTCGCTCCTAGCCACAGACAGGAGAAATTTCCGGCAACCAACCCAGAGAGGATGTTCAACGATGCTCCACCTTCCTCGCTACTTGTAACCACTTCGTGTACGTGCGCAGAAGATGTCGATGTGAAAATCTTTACCAACTCAGGAATAATAGCACCTGCAAGCGTACCGCAGGAAATGATCGTAGAAAGCTGCCACCAAAGATTCGTATTTCCACCAAGCGAAGGGATAAGCAAGTAGGAAACAAGGTAGGTCAACGCAATCGAAATCACGCTCGTTACCCAAACCAATCGAGTCAAAGGCATTTCAAAATCTAGCTTCGGCGAATCGGCATAACGAGCCTTTGTCCATAGCTCGTTAAAGTAATAGGCAACCACCGAAGCAACAATCATCATCGCTCGCATCACGAACAGCCAGACAAGCAACTTGACTTGTAACGACTCATATTCAGGGCCAGACTTTTCAGGGTTGATCGCCATTAGGATAAAGGTGATCAGCGCCACACCCGTGACACCGTAAGTCTCAAAGCCGTCAGCGCTCGGGCCGACCGAGTCCCCAGCATTGTCACCGGTGCAGTCTGCTATCACACCTGGGTTTCGCGCATCGTCCTCTTTGATCTTGAACTCGATCTTCATCAAGTCCGAACCGATGTCCGCAATCTTCGTGAAAATCCCACCCGCGATACGCAAAGCCGCAGCACCGAGACTCTCACCAATTGCGAACCCAATAAAGCAAGCCCCTGCATAGTCGCGAGGCAAGAACAACATAATGCACAACATCATCAACAATTCAACGCTGATGAGCATCATCCCAATGCTCATGCCAGCCTTCAAAGGAATCGCATACACCGCATACGGCAACCCCAATAAACTCGCGTGCGCTGTTCGCGAATTCGCAAATGTGTTCACGCGAATGCCAAACCAAGCAACCATGTAACTTCCAAGAATCCCAATCACACTGAACAGAACGATAATTATCACTTTCTGAACCGGTTCTTGGAGCAACCACCCAAAATAAGCGATTATCACTGCGGCAATAATCACCCAAAGCACCGCCAAGAACTTGCCCTGAGTAACCAAGTAGGTCTTGCACGTCTCATAGATCAGCTCTGATACCTCCAACATGCTCTTGTGCACCGGCATGTTCTTGAGCTCATTGAAGATCCGATACCCAAACACTAATCCAGCCAAACAAATCGCAAGTCCACCGAAGAGCCAAATGCGACCAGAGAAGCCCATGAAGTCCGAATTACCCAAATCCGGCAGTTCTAAGTCAGCTTCCCCATGCACCTTTACTCCTGCCTCATCTGCAGCAAACCCAGTCGTTGCACATAAGGCCATCCCAACAAACAGCAGCAGAAAACCCAAAAGCCATTGGGCTCGCAGGCCCGTACCCCTTTGGAAATTCGCAGCAATCTTCAGAAAACTACTCATAGATAACATTTCAGGAAGCTTCCTACTCTCTAGCAATGAGAACGATTAGCAAAATGAGAACAATTAGCGGTAAGAACGAATCCGGCACTTCAACCGAATGCCTCACAGAGAATGCCGGTCGGCGTGCATACACTAATAGACAAATTGGTCGACTTCAAGCACGGCAAACGTATTTTGGGCGAATACTTTTGCTTCAAATCCACTACAAAGGAATTCTACCCACCATTAAGAAACTAAACCGACGAAAAAAGCCAAAAGAATATCTAATACTAAAGAAAACCACATCATTCGAGACCTGACCATAACACTGCAGACGAGAAATCACTTACATTTCACTTTCTTCGCCAGTCCATGAGTACAATAGAGCGTTGGACTGCACTTTATTCTCTGGAATGCCGTAATTAGGGCTAAGTCCCATCAGTTCCCAAGGCGCGTCGGACACCTCGCGTTATTGACCATGAAATCACCTTTTCTAAACAACCAAGACCGAAATCTTTCCAGTTGCCTCCGTTGCAATCGTTCTGTTTTGCAACGGCTTGCCCCGGTCGCGAATGCCTCATCTTTCCGGTACCTGAACCTCCTTTACTTGGTGTTTTTCTTGTTGGCTACAACTACGAGTGGATTCGTTTTTGCCCAGCAGTCAGAGGGAACCGATGGCACCGCAGAGAGGTCGGCGATTGAAAACAAAGCCTCGCGACGCGCGACGTTGCCGCCACAAGTGGAAAAAATCGATAAGGCATTAGAGGCTAGCTGGACAGACGCCGGAATCCGTCCCTCACCCGTGGAAGAAGATCTTAAATGGGTTCGGCGGGTTTACTTGGACATCATCGGACGCATCCCAAGCTTCGAAGAATTTTCGTCGTTCGTCAAAGATAAGTCTCCGGAGCGCCGATTGAACTTGGTTCGAAAATTGCTCGAAGACGATCAATATACCGAAGAGTATGCGAATCATTGGTCAACGATTTGGTCAAACATTCTCATCGGCCGCAATGGAGGGATGGAAGAACGCTCGCTGACCAACAAAGAAGGGATGCAAAAGTACCTGCGCGACTGCTTTGCAAACAGCAAACCCTACAACACGATGGTCTATGAATTGGTGACCGCGACGGGGACCACCAAGCCTGGGACCGAATCGTTTAACGGGGCAGCGAACTTTCTCGCGATGAAAGTTAATGAAGAGAAGGGTGTCCAAGCCACCGCCGCAGTCTCCCGAATTTTCATGGGTCTACAAGTGCAGTGCACTCAATGCCATAACCATCCGTTCAATCAATGGAAACAACAGAAGTTTTGGGAATTCAATGCGTTCTTTCGCCAAACCCGCGCCCTGCGAAAATTCGTGCGAGGTACCAATGACATCGACCACATTGAACTCGTCAACGAAGACTTCGCCGGCGAAGGCTCGCATCCAGAAAAAGCAGAAATCTATTTCGACCTGCGAAACGGCGTAAAGAAGGTCGCCTACCCGACTTTTATCGACGGAACTGAGATCGGGAAAAGCGGATATGTCTCGGAAGTCAACCGCCGCAAAGAACTCGGCGACTTGATGATGGAAAGCGACTATCTAGACAAGGCCATCGTCAATAGAGTTTGGGCTCACTTCTTAGGCTACGGATTCACCAAACCAATCGATGACCTTGGCCCCCACAACCCGGTAGCAAATATCGAACTTTTTGAAACTCTTTCAAAGGACTTCCGCGAATCCAGCTACGACCTCAAACAACTGATGCTCTGGATCACAATGTCCAAGCCTTATCAGTTGACCTCGAAGATCACAAAAGACAACGACAGCGATGACCCAGCCATGGGTGAATTACCCCGGTTCAGCCACTTCTACACAAGGCAAATGACAGCCGAACAACTTTTTGCTTCACTGTCGATTGCAACCCAAGCAATTCGCAAAGGAAGCCTTGATGAACAGCAGCGACGTCGCGAAGAATGGATGCGTCAATTCATTGTCGCTTTCGGAACCGACGAAGGAGACGAAACAACGACATTCAACGGATCAATCCCACAAAGCTTGATGATGTTCAACGGCGACTTAATTCGCTCGGCAATTTCCCTTGAACCTGGTACTTGGTTGCACGAATTGAGCACCGGTAAGGGGACTCCGCAAGAAAAAGTGCAATACTTATTCATCGCAGGGCTCGGACGTCGTCCTCGCCCCGAAGAATTAGTCGTAGCTACCCAAATCTTGGCAGCTCGCAAAGGGGAAGTCGGCGGCATGTTGCAAGACATGTGGTGGGCGATCCTTAACAGCAACGAGTTCATTTTTAACCACTAAACAACCAGCACCCTCCTTTTCTAAAGTCCAAACGGACAGAGGTATTACTATGTGGAATCGCTTCACTACTCCTTCGGGAATGTCCCGTCGACACTTCATGTCTCACATGGCTGGCGCGAGCGCAATGATGGGCGCCTCGCTCTCTCTCGGGCATTCTTTGCGAGTCCACGCAGATACCCTAAAGAGCAATCGCAAATCCTGCATCCTGTTGTGGATGGGGGGCGGACCGTCGAGCATGGACATTTGGGATCTCAAGCCCGGTACAGACAACGGTGGGCCTTTTAAACAAATTAGCACCTCCGGCGATGTTCAGATCAGTGAGCACATGCCGATGATGGCGCAACAAATGCACCACATGGCAATCGTCCGCTCGATGAGCACTCGAGAAGCCGATCACAATCGCGGGCGATACTACATGCATACTGGATATGTTCCAGACGCAAACGTAGATTACCCAAGCTACGGGTCGGTCATCGCCCATGAACTCATGACGCAACGCGCCGAACTGGAAATCCCTCCCTTCGTCTCTGTCGGCGGAGCTAGCGAAGGTCCTGGCTTCCTCGGAATGTCTTGGGCCCCCTTTAACGTCACGAGCAACGGTCGTGTGAGAAACCTCGAAATGAGCGTTGACTCCGATCGTTTGAACCAACGCCGCATCGCCTTGGAAACCATCGAAAACTCCTTCATCAACCAAAAGCGAGGAAACGTTCTCGAAGATCACCGCAAAGTTTTAGGCAAAACCTTCGACTTGCTCACAAGCAAACAAATGGAAGCCTTCCAAGTCGACAAAGAGCCAGAAGAGATGAAAGAGCGATACGGCAAAAATGGCTTTGGCCAAGGTTGTTTGCTCGCACGTCGACTTGTCGAAGCCGGGGTAGCGTTTGTCGAAGTCGATCTTGGAGGATGGGACAACCACCAAAACATCTTCCGAACTCTCGAAAACGATCGATTGCCTGTTCTCGATAAAGCCATGGCTGCACTGACCTCCGATCTCTCAGATCGAGGACTACTGGAAGATACCTGTATCGTTTGGATGGGCGAGTTCAGCCGAACTCCGAGAATCAATGCTGATGCGGGACGCGACCACTGGGCAAGAGCTTGGAGCGTTGTTGTTGGGGGGGCAGGGATCAAGGGTGGACAAGCCATCGGAGCGACCAATGAGGATGGCACCGAAGTCGTCGGTGAACCGTACTCCTCAGAAGACTTGATGGCCTCGGTTTGCCATGCACTGGGTATCTCCCTCGAGACAACCTTCACCAGCCGAAATGGCCGGCCAATGAAGATCGCCAATAGCGGGAAACTCATCAAGGGACTCTTTGCTTAGCGTGCAAGACGATCGATCGAACCGCGATGTGCCGATCGATCCGCCAAATTGGGATCCCAAAGCCCTCGTCGAAACCCACTACCAAGGCGTGTGGAGATATCTTCGAGCGCTGGGAGCCTCGGCGGATCTTGCCGACGACATCACTCAAGAGACCTTTGCGGCCATCTTGAAAAAACCGTTCGATTTGATCAGCCCACAATCCACAGCCGCCTACCTGCGTCGCGTCGCTTTCAATCTCTTGATAGCGACCCGTCGTAAAGCCGGAAAAATGATTCCCACAGATCAACTCGAAGTTCTAGATCAAACCTGGACACAATGGGTCGGTGCAGATACCAGCGGAGAGAGTCTTCTCGATGCCCTATTCGATTGCTTCAAACGCCTAACCCCTCGAGCACAGCAGTCGCTGCGTATGCGATATGCAGAAGAAGCCTCCAGAGAACAAATTGCGGAATCCTTGGAGATCTCCTCGCACGGCGTGAAAAACTTGCAACAACGAGCCAAAGCACAACTGCGTGAGTGCCTCGAAGACAAACTCAAACGACGATGACCCATCCAAATCCACCCCCAGAGCAAAATCACATTCTCGATGGTTTGCTCGATGAACTCTTAGATCAGCAAACCCCACCGGTTCCGTCTCTAGAGTCACTACTGCGCAACGAACCAAATAACTCAAAGCGCTTCACACCAGAAGAAATCGAGCAAGCTCTCTTTGCAGCACAACGCATTCGCTCGCACAAGTTGGCGAACAAAGCACCAAATCCCCAACCAAAACCCAGTCGGAATTCCTGGCTTGTTTGGTCAAGCATCGCAGCCACTTTGCTCGGCGTCTCGCTGGTTGTGTGGCGAAAACAACCTTCGTCCCAAATCCCAGAAACAAACCTCGTCGCATCCGGCCAGAACAGCAACCTCAACACCCCTTCTGAAAACATCACCAACAACGTTCAGAACCACAAACACAAACCGTTGCCCGCATCTGACCTTCCAACTCCGAAAACCAAAAATTCCGAACCAGGTAACGAGGCACAAAAAAGCATCGATCAAAACGACAAAGTCTCGAACATTGCAAGTGTTCCAAGTCCGCTCCAGAACACTCCCCAGGTAAACTCTCTTTCCAACGCATCTTTGAATCCTGCAACGCTGGAAAACAAACCAACGCTGCAAAACAGGAATACACCCCAGAACCGGACGGTGAATCTCTCCGAACGTAGACTCGGAACCGAATCAGATCGCAACATCATCGCCGTCATCGACCATCAATTCGAAGACATGTGGGGGCAACTACCGGCTCAGAAAGCCTCAAGTCGCTTCCAAGCATCGCCAAATCCAATCGAACGCATGGCCCAGTATCTATTGGCAAGGCCAGCGAATCCGACCGAACTCGAAGCGCTGCGCCAAGCGGAGCTGCTTACCGTAAAAGACGGCTCGAAACAAAACGCAGAATGGATCGATGCAGTCACCAGCCGCTGGATCAACAGCGAAGAGTTCGCAAGGCAGTGGGCAAAACGGCTATCGAATTTCTATCGGGGGGATTATCCGGTACGCATCGATCAACTCGATCGCTATAAAGCCTTCGAGCTTTGGCTTGCAGAACACATTCACAATGATACCCCATTGAACGTCATCCAAACCGAAGTCCTACAAGGGCTCTGGAAGCTTGAACATCCAGCAAGGTTTTTGGTGGATCATTGGACAGGATTGTCCGCCGAGTCTAATTCCATGCATCATCAGACGAATTCAGCTGGAACGGATCGGGTATCACTCTCCCCACAGATTTGGGTAGAACTCCCAGAGAGACAACAATCCACTCTGACTAGTCTTACCCATCTCTTTCTACGGATTACCGACAACGCAAATCTAGCATGCGCTCAGTGCCACCAATCATCCGGAACGTTGGCAGGCCAATCGGTGCCGCCACCAGCAAAATATCAGTCCTCCGATATCCACTCTACCCAGGAACCGGTTATCGAAAATACTCGCTATGCTGGGGAGCAATTTGTTCGGAGTGACAAATCTGCGAAACCCATCGCCTTCGGCTCCATAGCCGCACTGCTCGTCGGAGTCATTGAACCAGAACGCCAAGAACTGTTTACGCGAGATGCCGAAGATCGACTGATCAAACTCCTGCCAGTGACTCCAGATGGCATTCGTATCGCTGAAAATCAATCTAGGGCGGATACGATGGCAGAGTGGGCACAACGAGGTAGTCATTTCCATCGCGGCCCAATCAATGCCCTCTGGAAATCATTCTTCGGCGTTCATTTGGTACGCCCCTCCGAACGTTTCGCAAAGTCACGAACCTCGAGTCGGGACGATCTGCTAGAATTTCTGAGCGAACAGTCAACCTCACAAAATGCTTCCTTGCGGCAACTCGCCTATTGGATGCTGCATTCCGCGCCAACTCGACAACCTGATATCTCCTTGCTCGCAAATGACTTGCTAACACTGGACACCGATACCCGTCGTGATATCTCAATCCGATTAGAACTACAATTTCTACAAATCGCTCCTTCGGGTTCAAGTCCTCTAACGCAGGACTACAATCAGCAGACTCCAGCGAACCATTTCGGCAAGTTTATTTCCCAAGCCGTCCCACCACCTCAAGAATTGCAACAGCGAGCTCTTTTGGCGCAACCCGTCACTCAACCTGCCGTCCAGAATTCGACGCAAACTTCACCGGCAACTCAGCCGTTTTCAACACCCAATCCAGCACTGACCGAACTCTTCATTGCTTGTCCGCCAAATGAAATCGCTGTGTGGGAGTCGCAGTGGTCAATAAATACACTTACACAACCCATGCTGATCGACCACGCGTACCTAATGCTTCGAGGTCGCCTGCCGAACAATTCAGAGCATCAGACTTGGAGTCAAAGTCATCTTCACCAGTACGACCGCGCGGATGCGATCCGACGACTGATCGGAGCAGTTGCAAACTTCGAATACCCCTTCGTGTCTAACTAAAAATTTCGTAATTTTCGGTAGAAATCATCCCTCGCGTTGCATGGATTTGGGAAGCTTCAACGGAAATTGCAGCAGATGAATCCAGGTTTTTCCTATGTTTCGACCTCCGACCGACCTCTGATGGGTACGGTTTTAACGAAGTTTTCACTTTTCTAGGGGGTTGCTAAGTCTCTGGTAGCCCACTATTATCCCCCAGAGCTTGGTCAAAAATACTCGATCCGACCGCTCTGTTTTTCGCTTACCATTTCTGTCGTTCCAGCCCTAACCGCGGCGGTTTCTCCCGCCCCGGTACTCGGCTTTGGACGAGGAGGAAATGCTTGAGAATAGTAAGGAATAGAGTGTAGATTGCGGTTCGAGAAGGCCCTTTGATCTAGTAAGTTGAGTTAATGCATAACCTGCGCCTTACCGGCCAACTCCTTTACCTTTAATCCCCCACGATTGCTTATTGCTGACAAGATCGCTTAGCACCAAGTTTTTCTGGGCTGATTACTCAAGCGGCACTCTCTTCCGCTACCGAGTAAGGGGCTGGCTCCAGTTCGTTGCGAATTGATTTGAACTGGCTATTTTTGGCGTCCACCAATCCGTTCGGCTTGGTCTTTCTTTCGTTTAGGTGATTCAGATGGCAAATTGGATGTCGCGTTTCCGCGGAAAACAAACGGATCGTAGTCGCAGTGCATTTCGCAAGATGGTGGTCGAATCGTTGGATCCAAGACTGGCAATGGCCGCAGATTTTGGGTTGGTTCAAGACATCAATTTTCAAGTCGACAAATTGGGTTCAGCGCCGTCGAACTACACCCAAGTAGGAACAACCGCTTACTTTTTGGCCAGTACGCCGGCGACCGGGAGTGAATTGTGGAAAACCGACGGAACCACCGCCGGGACAACCATCGTCCGCGACATTCGTCCAGGCGTAGAAGGTTCGGCAATCCAATCTCTCGTCAATGTAAATGGAACTCTGTTCTTTACAGCTAACGATGGGATCAACGGATACGAATTGTGGAAGTCAGACGGAACAGCCGCTGGAACGGTCTTGGTTTCGAATATTCATCCAACCGCAAGCTCCAACCCGACTTCGCTCGTAAACATTGGCGGAGTTGTTTACTTTAGCGCTGATGATGGAACGAATGGTTACGAGCTCTGGCGATCGGATGGAACCACCGCAGGCACGACACTTGTGCGAAACATTCGCGCGGGGGTTGCAAGCTCCTCCCCGCAGAACATTACTGCAGTTGGAACTGCCATCTATTTCAGTGCCAACGACGGCACGAACGGAATTGAACTATGGCGTTCAACAGGAACTAATGCAGGAACGACGTTGGTTCGCAACATCCGCGCAACGACTGCTAGCTCGTCGCCATCTGATCTCGTGAATGTCGGTGGCGTTCTGTACTTCTCGGCAAATGACGGGACGAACGGCGTGGAACTTTGGCGCTCGAACGGAACGACTGCAGGAACCACGATTGTAGGGAATATCGCCGCAGGTGCCTTCGGCTCCTATCCAACGGGCCTGACCAATGTTAACGGCAATCTTTTCTTCCGCGCTAGCGATGATGTAAATGGGTTTGAACTCTGGCGATCAAACGGAACTCTTGCCGGCACGACCATGGTCAAAGACATTGAAATCGGGGGCGGTGGTAGCTATCCCACAAGCCTTACAAACGTCAATGGGGTCTTATACTTTGCCGCCTATGAACTTGATACCGGAATCGAACTTTGGAAATCGGATGGGACCAATGCTGGAACCGTGGTCGTCGCTGAACTGCAAGCCGGCGATTTCGGATCGTACCCAGCGAACCTAACCAACGTTGCAGGCACTTTGTACTTTACTGCAAGCGACGGCATTACCGGTACCGAACTCTGGAGATCGAATGGTACCCTGGCCGGTACCACACTCGTCAGCGACATCGTGGCAACCGCCGGTGAAGGGGCCTACCCACAAGGGCTTATCGCCTTCAATGGAAACGTACTTTTCTCTGCAGATAATGGCGTCAACGGCGTTGAAGTATGGAGATCGAACGGAACTGCGGCAGGTACCACGATGCTCAAAGACATCGTCACCAGCACCCAAGATGCAGCTGTCTCGAACGTGACAGTCGTCGGAACAAACACATTCTTCACCGCAGATAACGGTGTCAATGGGGTAGAACTCTGGGTCACCGATGGTACCAACGGTGGAACCCGGTTGGTTCTTGATATTGCCGCTGCAGAAATCGCCTCCAATCCTCGCAATTTGACCAATGTGAATGGCACGCTCTACTTCGCTGCTGACGACGGAAGTAACGGTGTGGAACTTTGGAAGTCCGATGGCACGACCGCCGGTACAACCATTGTCGCAGACATTTGGGCTGGTACCTACAGCTCCCTGCCAACCAACCTAACCAATGTTGGAGGTGTTCTGTACTTTGCAGCAGACAATGGCACCGATGGAGTCGAATTGTGGAAGTCCGACGGGACGGCTTTGGGAACTGTGATCGTTAAAGACCTCCAAGTTGGCGGCTTCGGTTCGTATCCAGCCAACCTGACCAACGTCAATGGAAACTTGTACTTCTCCGCTTATGACGGAGTCACCGGCGTTGAATTATGGAAGTCCGATGGGACGGATATCGGCACCGTTCTCGTCAAAGATATCCAACTAGGGACAGCTGCAGCTTCCTCCAATCCTGCCGAACTAACCAATGTCGGAGGTGTCTTGTACTTCAGCGCCTTCGATTCAATCGAAGGTACGGAACTATGGAAATCAGACGGTACTGATACAGGTACGTTCCGTGTAAGCTCTATCGCCGCAGCAGTAGCTGGATCCTATCCAAACAAACTAACCAATGTCGCCGGTACGTTGTATTTCTCTGCCGATAACGGTACCACAGGATACGAACTTTGGAAGTCCGATGGGACTGCAGCAGGCACACAACTCGTTAGCGACATCCGACCCGGACTCGAGTCATCAGGCTTGAATGAACTTACCGCCGTTGGCACTTCGTTATTCTTTAACGCAACAAACGGAGTCAACGGCACAGAACTCTGGAAATCAGATGGTACCGCAGCAGGTACATTGATGGTCAGCGACATTTGGACAGGAGGTCCAAGTTCCGCACCGACTGCTATTGCTGAGGTCGCAGGTAAGGTTTATTTCAGTGCAGACAACGGCATCCAAGGTCGCGAATTGTGGGTTTCCGACGGAACTGTCGCTGGAACCGTCCGCGCTGCGAGCCTAACTACCACCGCGTTCGGAATCGCCCCGCAAAATATCACCAATGTCAACGGATTGGTCTACTTCACTGCTGTTAATGACACGACCGGGCGTGAACTTTGGCGTGAACTAATCATCGGAAACGCGCCGACGGATATTGCTCTGTCTGCAACCACGCTTGCCGAAAATGCGGGTGCAAACGCCGTGGTCGGCTCTCTGACCAGTACCGACCCCGATGCCGGAGACACGTTTGTCTACTCGCTAATCGCTGGTGCTGGAGATACAGACAACGCTGCGTTCAACATCGCTGGGAACACGTTGCGGGCAACGAACAACCTCGATTTCGAAACCAAACCCGCCTACACTGTCCGTTTACGCACAACAGATCAAACCGGGTTGTTTTTCGACAAAGCCTTCGTGATCAATGTCACCGATGTCAACGAAGCTCCAACCGACGTAGTGCTTTCAGCTTCAACGATCGCTGAAAACGCTGGTGCAAACGCCACCGTGGGCTCATTCAGCACCATTGATGCGGACGCCGTGAATACCTTCACGTATAACCTAGTCGCGGGGCTTGGTGATACCGACAACGCTGCATTTAGCGTCACTGCAGGTGCTCTGGTCGCAAACAGCAACTTCGACTTTGAAACGAAATCCAGCTACACCGTACGCGTCCGCTCTACGGATCAAGGTGGTTTGTTCACCGAGAAAGCTTTTGTCATCAGCGTGACAAATGTGAACGAAACGCCAACCGACATCTTACTATCTGCCAATTCGATCGTTGAAAATGCGGGAGCAAATGCAACCGTTGGCACACTCAACACTTCGGATGTGGATGCGGCAAACACCTTCGCCTACACATTGGTCGCGGGCACAGGTGATACCGATAACGCAGCTTTCAATATCAATGGAAGCGCTCTGCGAGCCACCGCAAGCTTGGACTTCGAAACGAAATCGAGTTACACCGTGCGGGTTCGCTCCACCGACCAAGGTGGACTTTTCACTGAAAAGGCTTTCATCATTAGCGTGACCGACGTGAACGAAGCACCGAGTGATATCGCGTTGTCATCGAACACCATCGCCGAGAATTCCGGCGCTAACGCGACTGTTGGTGTCTTAAAGACTTCCGACAGCGATGCAGGAAACACGTTTACGTATTCATTGGTCGCCGGTACAGGTAGCGCCGATAACGCAGCTTTCAATATCTCCGGAAATGCCTTGCGTGCCACTTCCAACCTGCTCTTGGCAACACAACAATCCTACTCGGTACGCCTGCGTTCCACCGACCAAGGTGGATTGTTTACCGAAAAGGTATTCACAATCACCGTGACTCAAGGCAACTCGGCTCCAACCGATATCGCCTTGACCCCGGGATTTGTCTTCGAAAATGCAGGTACTAACGCATCCGTTGGTGCCCTGACAACCACCGATCCGAATGCAGCAGACACCTTTACGTATACGTTGGTACCAGGACTCGGTGACGCAGATAATGCAGCATTCAACGTTCTTGGTTCCACCCTACGTGCCAATAACAGTTTCGATTACGAAGCACGATCAAGCTACTCCGTTCGAGTTCGTTCGACCGACCAAGGTGGTCTATCGACCGAAAAGGTTTTCGTCGTTAATGTCCTTAATACCAACGAAGCTCCTTCGGACGTGACTTTGTCCTCCACCTCGATCGCAGAACTCGGACTTGCGAATGCGATCGTCGGAACCCTCGGCACAGTTGACGCGGACGCTGCCAACTCCTTCGTTTACACACTAGTCGCCGGAACAGGTGATGCAGATAATGCCGCCTTCAACATCAATGGCAATTCTCTGCGTGCTTCGAACAGTTTGGACTTTGAAACCAATTCCAGTTACACGGTTCGCGTTCGCACCACAGACCAAGGTGGACTCTTCTTCGAGAAAGAGTTCGTAATCAATGTTACGAATGTCAATGAGTCCCCAACAGACATCGCACTCTCCGCGAACACCATTGCGGAAAACGCAGGTGCTAATGCAACCGTAGGTTCTCTTAGCTCCATAGATCCAGATGCAGGGAATACTTTCACCTACACCTTGGTCGCAGGCACCGGGGATACGGATAACGCTGCATTCAATATCGATGCAGGATCACTCCGCGTTACGAGCAGCTTAGATTTTGAAACCAAATCAAGTTACACCGTCCGAGTTCGCACCACCGACCAAGGCGGATTGTTCACCGAGAAGGCCTTCGTTATCGGTGTCACGGACGTTAACGAGTCACCCACAGATGTCGCAATCTCATCAGCAAACGTAGCAGAAAACGCAGGAGCCGATGCAACGGTTGGAAACTTATCCACATCGGACGTCGATGCGGGTAACACCTTTACCTACACATTGGTCGCTGGCACGGGAGATACCGACAACGCTTCCTTTAATATCAATGGCAGCACGCTGCGTGCGACGAATAACTTGGACTTTGAAACAAAGTCGAGTTACACCGTCCGCGTACAATCAACCGACCAAGGTGGTTTATTCACCGAGAAGTTGTTCGTGATTAGCGTAAATGACGTGAACGAAACTCCGACCGATATCGCATTGTCGTCATCGAGCATCGTCGAAAATTCACCAGCAAACACCATTGTAGGTACGCTTAGCACCACAGATGTAGACGCAGGAAACACCTTCATTTACAGCTTGGTTCCAGGTACCGGAGACACCGATAACGCATCGTTCAATATCAGCGGTAACGCATTACGTGCATCGAATTCGCTGAACTTTGAAACAAAGACAAGTTACACGGTTCGCGTGCGATCCACCGACCAAGGTGGCTTACTGACGGAAAAGGTCTTCGTTATCAGCGTTACCAATGCAAACGAAGCCCCTACTGATATCAGCTTGTCGTCGAACGCAATCGCCGAAAACTCAGGAGCGAATGCTACCGTCGGTACGCTGGCGACAACCGATGCCGACGCTGGGGATACCTTCACCTACTCATTCGTAGTCGGTGCAGGCGATACTGACAACGCAGCGTTCAACATCAGTGGCAACGCGTTGCGTGCGACTAACAACCTATCGTTCGCTACGCAATCGACCTACTCAGTTCGTGTTCGTTCAACAGACCTAGGTGGCTTGACCACAGAGAAAGTTTTCACTGTAAACGTCATCCAAACCAATCAAGCACCGACGGACATCACCTTGTCTGCTAGCTCGATTCCAGAAAACTCAGGAGCGAATGCTACCGTCGGTACCATGTCCACGACCGACCCAGACACCGGGAATACCTTTACATACTCCCTAGTTGACGGTACGGGGGATACTGATAACGCTGCCTTCAATATCAGCGGCAATGCTCTGCGTGCCACCAACAACTTGGACTTTGAGACCAAGTCTAGTTACACGGTGAGGGTTCGATCAACAGACCAAGGGGGATTGTTCACCGAGAAGGTATTCACGATCAGCGTACTTGATCGGCCAGAAGACGTTCAGATCCTCGGTACTACGGCTAACGACACCTTCGTCGCTAACTACACAGGTGACGGAACGGTTGGACAGTGGCTTGTGACCCGTAACGGTACCATTGTGTTCAATGGAACAGTTCCCGCAGGTGGAGCTCTTTGGTTCGATGGATTAGAAGGTACGGACAGCGTTCAAGTTGTTGGACGTGCGGTGGATGATACATTTGTACTTGATGGAGCCAACATCTCCGCAAATGGATTTGCAACACGGTCCACGAACGTGGAGTCGCTTCGAATTGTTGGTGGCAACGGTAACGACCAACTCAATGTCGTCTCCGGTTCTGCAACCTTCGATGGAGGACTAGGCTCCGACAGAGTCGCTGCCGTCGCAGGAACAAATTTGTTTTCGATTACCGGTGCGGGAGTAGGTAACCTAAACTCAACGGTCAGCTACACTGCAATCGAATCTGTACAAGGTGGGACGGGAACCGATACCTTCAGTTTCGGAACTGCCGGCACATTGACAGGACTTGTACTCGGTGGTGACGGTACAGATACAGTGAACTTGGCCGCGAAAACAACAGCCCTAACCCTCAACCTCCTGACCAACACCCTTACATCGACCGGGGGGATCTCGAGTATCGAGAACTTTGTCGCTGGTACATCCACGGCTGATACCTTCACGGGTCCAAATAGTAACAGCACATGGAGAATCACAGGTGCGAACTCCGGTACGCTCAACGATACCGTGACGTTTAGCGGATTCGAAAATTTGACCGGTGGAACAGGAGCCGATTCATTTGAATTCGGAGTAGACGGGCGGTTAACCGGTACCCTAAGTGCTGGTTCCGGCGTCGACACTGCAAATCTGTCTGCGAAAACCACTCCTCTGCAGGTTCAATTGGGAACCAATCCACTCGTCACAGGTGTTATTGGCCGTTACACCGCGCTGGAGTCCATCATTGGAAACGGTGTCGCTGGTGGACGAATCACTGGCACCAACGCGGTTACCGCTTGGACGGTCAACGCTGCAGGAGCAGTGGTCACTAGCAACGTTACCTACTCTGATATCCCAGCAATCGCTGGTGGTACGGGCGTCGATACGGTGACAGGACCAGCCGCGGCGACGACATGGACGATCGATGGTGCAAACTCTGGAAATATCACTGTCGGCTCGGTCACTGTTGCCTTGACCGGTATCGAAAACCTTACCGGTGGAACGGCAATCGACCAATTTATCGTCTCGCCAACCGGCACCTTAAGCGGAGCAATCAATGGCGGAGCAGGTACCGATACGATCAACCTCGCTG
Organism: Pirellula sp.; assembly: GCA_040373655.1. Classification (GTDB taxonomy): domain Bacteria; phylum Planctomycetota; class Planctomycetia; order Pirellulales; family Pirellulaceae; genus JBKCUI01. Next base: position 22,017 of record JBEICB010000043.1, read on the forward strand.
CTGTTACGACCCCATTGAATGTTCAACTCGGTACCGCACCACGTATCACCGGAATTGTTGGTAGCTACACTGCAGTTGAGAACTTGGTCGGAAACGGAGTCGCCGGAGGCCGTATCAACGGCACTACCGCCGCAACCTCTTGGACTGTCAACACAGTAGGTGCGGTCGTCACCAGTAATGTCACTTACTCTGGGATCCCGGGAATCGCGGGTGGAACCGGCGTCGATACGGTGACAGGACCTGCCGTAGCGACGACCTGGACGGTCGATGGTGCGAACTCTGGAAGCGTTACGGTCGGCACGGTCTCCGTTGTCCTATCCGGCGTAGAAAACCTGACCGGTAGCACCGCAAGCGATGAATTTATCATTGCCCCAACCGGCACATTGAGTGGAAACCTCATCGGTGGAACCGGCACAGGATTAAACTCAATTGATTACTCCACTTGGACCACAGGGGTCGTCGTCAACTTGGCAACGACAACTGCGGGAAACGCCACTGCAATCACCGGCACGTTGACAAATATTCAGATCGTCACCGGAGGGGAAGGAAATGATACGCTTACCGGACGTGCAACTCTCGCTACAGTTCTCATCGGCCTTGGTGGCAATGACGTTCTGATCGGTGGTAGCCAAAGGGACATTCTCTTCGGCGGTACCGGTGCAGATATCCTTCAAGGTGTCGGGGGCGATGACCTACTGATTTCTGGCACGACCTCGCACGACCGAAATCGCGCAGCCTTGCTGGCTATCTACGCTGAATGGACTTCAACCCGAACCTTTGCCCAACGAACGGCGAATCTTTGGGGCAACGGTACAGGTACGCGTGCGAATGGCACCACGTATCTCAACAGCGGGACTGACGCAACGACCGACACAGTGTTTGCAGATGCAGACACAGACGTACTTATGGGTGGGGCGAACCAAGATTGGTTCTTTGCCGACCTGGCCGAAGTCTCCGATTTGACCGGTGGCGTTACCCCAGACCGACGCGATACGCCAGCGTAATCGGTTAGTAAATTAAAAAATTCTCTACAGCCATCTACGGATGGTTGTTTTCTTTACCACATGCAAAAGCTTTTTATACATTAGGGATCTGGAATGAAACGGAACAAAAGTAGCAACTCACTCGCCCGAGGATCACAAAGCAAAATTCGATCCAGAAAGCCATTGATCGAATCGCTGCAAGCTCGGATTGCAATGGCGGCAGATATGATGTTCGTCAAAGACATCAATACCCTCGCTGAAACTGTCGGCGGGACGCCATCGGAGTTTGTCCAAGTCGGGACAACGATGTACTTCACCGCATCCGGAAGCACCACGGGACAAGAACTCTGGAAAACGGATGGAACCCCCTCGGGAACAATGATGGTGAAAGATATCCGATCAGGAGCTACTGGGTCGGGTCTAAATCAGTTGACCAATGTCAATGGAACTCTCTTCTTCAGTGCAAACAACGGAACCAACGGTTCTGAACTTTGGAAGACCGATGGAACTGCCGAAGGGACAGTCTTGGTCCAAGACATACGAACAGGTGCACAAAGCTCTAGTCCTTCGAACCTAGTCAATGTAGGTGGAGTACTATTCTTCAGTGCGAATGACGGCAACAACGGCACTGAACTTTGGAAATCCGACGGCACCACAACCGGTACAGTCCTCGTCCGGAATATTCGGGCAGGAACTGCAAGCTCTACCCCCGCGAACCTGACTGAAGTGTCCGGAGCCGTATACTTCACAGCCAACGATGGCACCAACGGAGTCGAACTCTGGAGGTCAGATGGAACCAACGCGGGTACCACGATGGTGCGCAATATCCGGACAGGATTAGCAAGTGCGACTCCCACCAACTTGGTCAACGTAAACGGTACTCTCTTTTTCTCGGCCAACGACGGCACGAACGGCGTAGAACTCTGGAGTTCGAGCGGTACCGCCGCTTCGACGGTCATGGTGCGTAATATCTTCGCAGGAGCGACTTCCTCGAACCCAACTCAATTAACCAACATTGCAGGAACCCTGTACTTCGCTGCCAACGAAGGAACCGGTGGTATCGAACTCTGGAAATCCAATGGAACCAATGCGGGTACTCAACGCGTTGCAGATATCTTCCCAGGCACTACCGCAAGCAATCCCACTCAACTTACCGCGGTCGGAACAAGCGTCTATTTTGCAGCACAAAACGCTTCGGGAATTGAATTGTGGAAGTCCGATGGCACCGCAGCGGGTACCCAACTCGTACACGATATTCAAGCCGGGGCGGGAAGCTCAAATCCTTCGAGCTTAAAAAACATAAATGGTACACTCTATTTTGCCGCGGATAATGGAGTGCTAGGAACCGAGCTCTGGAAGAGCGATGGAACCCTTGGCGGCACTATTCTAGTACGCGATATCCGCGCCTCTAATAATCTCGGTTCGAACCCGTCAAGGATCGCAGCATGGAATGGTCAAGCAATTTTCCAAGCGAACGATGGGCTAACCGGAGCCGAACTTTGGATTTCCAATGGCACCGCCGAAGGGACGTCACTCCTGAAAGAAATCTGTCCAGAAAGCTTAGATTCGCAAATCGGCACGGAAATTGTCACAGTTGGCGCGAACTACTTTTTCACCGCTACCGATGGAATCAACGGTGTTGAACTTTGGAAGTCGAACGGCACCGCCGACGGCACAGTCATGGTCAAGGACATTAACTTCGGTGCGCTCGGTTCCGCACCGACCTACCTGACAAACGTCGGTGGTATTCTGTACTTTGTTGCCGATGACGGCATCAATGGTGTCGAACTTTGGAAGTCCGACGGAACCGAAGCCGGAACAGTCCTCGTAAAGGATATCGCCCTCGGCGCGGCAACTTCGGAACCGACGTATCTGACCAACGTAAACGGTACCCTTTACTTCGCTGCGGACAACATCACCAACGGGATGGAACTCTGGAAATCAGATGGTACCGACGCGGGAACAGTGATGGTGAAAGATATCTACGCTGGGGTAATAGCCTCACTCCCAAACAATCTTACAGATGTCAACGGAACTCTGTACTTTGTTGCATCCGATCCCGTAGGTGGGACAGAGTTATGGAAATCTGACGGAACAAACGCCGGCACGCTTCGAGTCAAAGATATTCGCTCAGGCTTGGCATCTGGTCTGGATGACCACGCCGGTATCACCAATGTTGGTGGGACGATTTTCTTTACCGCCACAACCATCGCCAATGGAACTGAACTCTGGAAATCCGATGGTACGGATGCCGGCACGGTTATGGTAAAGGACATTTCGCCAGGTCCAGGCAACTCGTACGCCGTGGAATTCGCTCTCGCTGAAGGTGTACTTTTCTTCTCCGCAACGGATGGCGTGAACGGATATGAATTATGGAAATCAGATGGAACCGAGACTGGAACCGTGATGGTGCGAGACATTGTTCCCGGTGCGCTCGGTAGTGAACCTGAGTACATTACCGCTGTAGGTGGAAAGGTCTTTTTCTTCGCCGATGATGGTGTCAATGGTAGCGAACCATGGGTATCAGACGGAACAACCGAAGGAACCATTCTCCTGAAAGACATTAACCCAGGTCTTGGATTCAATACCCCAAGCCCCATCGTTGATGCTCAAGGTATCGCTTATTTCGTAGCGGATAATTCAGTGCACGGTCCAGAACTATGGCAATCCGACGGAACCCTCGAAGGAACTGTTCGAACCACAACCGTAACCTCTGTTCCGATCGGTATTGCCCCTACCACAATTGGAACGTTCAATGGCCGACTTGTATTTGCTGCCGTTGACGGTGTTCACGGTAGCGAACTTTGGGGACAGGTTCCCAACGTGGCCCCAACCGACATACTGCTCTCTGGGAACTCCGTTCCTGAAAATTCCGTCGCCCCAACCACTATTGGCGTACTTAGTTCCATCGATCGCGACGTGGACGATACGTTTACCTATACGTTGGTTCCAGGCACAGACGATGGCGACAACGCCTCGTTTGAAATCATCGGTACATCCCTTAGAGCAATGAACAGTTTTGACTTTGAGACAAAGCCAACTTACTCCCTTAGGATTCGCTCCACCGATCTAAGCGGTCTGTTCACCGAGAAAGTCTTCGTTATTAATGTCACCAATGTCAACGAAGCCCCCACAGATATCTCGCTATCTTCTTCTTCGATCCTTGAAAATGCTGGTGCAAATGCAACCGTAGGGACATTGACTACCACCGATGTCGATCCTGCAAATCACTTCACCTACTCCCTCATTGCTGGAACTGGTGATGCCGACAATGCGGCTTTCAACTTAAACGGTGCGATACTTCAAGCTAACTCAAGCTTCGATTACGAAACCAAGTCTAGCTACTCCGTGCGAGTTCGCTCCACCGATCAAGATGGACTGTTCACCGAGAAAGTCTTCATCATCAACGTTCTTAACGCGAATGAAGCTCCAACGGAAATTACCATCTCCTCATCGACTATTTCCGAAAATGGTGGGGTTAATGCCACTGTCGGAACGTTTTCTACTTCCGATGTAGATGCGGCAAATTCATTCTCCTATGACTTTATTGCAGGTACCGGCGATACCGATAACGCTGCGTTCAACATCGATGGGAATGTACTTCGAGCGTCGACAAATCTCGACTTTGAAACCAAGTCCAGTTACAGCGTACGAGTACGGTCAACCGACCAAGGTGGACTGTTCATTGAAAAGATTTTCACCATTACAGTAACCAATGTTTCTGAAGCACCGACGGATGTCCTGCTATCGTCTTCAACGATTGCTGAAAACCTCGGAGCAAATGCCCTGATTGGAACATTCAGTACCGTCGATGGCGATTTGGCCGATACGCATTCGTATTCCTTCGCCACCGGCGCAGGCGACACAGACAATGCGGCTTTTGAACTTGTTGGCAACGAACTTCATGCAGTTAGCAATCTGGATTTTGAAACCAAGTCGACCTACTTGTTGCGAATCCGATCGACCGATTCTACAGGCCTGTTCGTCGAACAAGCTTTCACGATCAATGTCGTCAACGCAAACGAAAACCCAACGGATATTGTGATCTCCTCGACGGCACTTCCTGAGAATGCAGGTCCAAACGCCGTCGTAGGAACGCTTAACACCTTGGACGTGGATTCTTCAGATACGTTTACCTACGAACTGAGCATCGGAACCGGTGACTCAGATAACGCGGCATTCAATATTGCGGGTAATCAACTGCGAGCAAACAACAGTTTCGATTACGAAACCAAATCCTCCTACTCAGTACGCTTACGCTCAACCGACCAAGGAGGATTGTTTACAGAGAAGGTGTTTGTAATTTCCATTACGAATATCAACGAAGCCCCGACAGAATTAGCAATTTCATCGACTTCAATTCTCGAAGATTCTGGTCTTAACGCGACTGTTGGAACCTTCAGCACCACCGATGTCGATGCTGGCAATACGTTTACGTATTCCCTCGTGGCAGGTACCGGCGATACGGACAACTCGGCGTTTAATATCAACGCAAATGTGTTGCGAGCAACCAACAATCTCAATTTCGCCGCAAAATCAAGCTACTCCGTTCGAGTACGCTCAACCGACCAAGGCGGATTGAGTATTGAAAGATCCTTCACGATCCAAGTCCTACAAAAGAACGTTGCACCAAGCAACTTAGAGTTAACTCCTAACTTCATCCTTGAAAACTCGGGTGCGAACGCCGTTGTAGGCGCATTGAGCACAACCGATGCTAACGCAGGGGATACCTTCACCTACACCCTCGCAACGGGACTCGGA
>JBEICB010000103.1:0-17843 GCA_040373655.1 Pirellula sp.
CCCGTAGCCACCGTTCGCCAGACGGTGGAGGTCTTCCTGGCAACATCCACCGCTTGGCAGCGGATGGCTACTTCCGCGCCCCCGCTACCATTAGGCCTGAACATCGCCAGATACCGTTACTTCTTGTACGACTCCTCAAAGAGCTTTTGCTGCGCAGCAATGCCAGCCAACTCAGCTTGAGTCTGCTGCAACTTGGCCATCACCGCATCTAAAGCTTGTTGGTGCGGTGTCATCTCCTTCGCCAAATTGTTCTTCGCTTCTTGCGTCGTGGCCATCAATGCCTGTAGCTCCGCAAGCTGCTTTTCAATCTGCGCGATGGTTGCCTGCGTCTGATCCATCTTCGCTTTCACTGCCGCAAGATTATTTTGCACAGGCTGTGCCTCCGCATTGATTGCAGCAACGGTCTGCTCAAGTGTCGTCTTCTTCGCTGCATACTCAGCCGCTAAACTCTGAAAGCGTACGAGCTCTTGCTCTAGTGCCGCAAGTTCCGCCGCTACAGCATTTGCAGCACCGTTGGCAGCATCTAATTTCGCTTGTGCAGCCGCTAACTTCTCATTAGCTCCCTTCAATTCAACATTGAGCTCTTCCAGACGCTTGTCGGCTACACCCTTGGCGGTATTCGTCTCAGCCAACTTCATCATCGCATCTGCGTACTCCTTCGCTTTGGCCGCATTCGCAGCTGCGAGGTCTGCAACTTCCTTCTCCTTGGCCCCTTTCTCCGTATTCAAAGCTGTCAGCTCATTATTGAACTGCGTCAGTGCCGTTCCCTTTGCTTCAACTACTTTGGCTGCCTCAGCAATCTGTGCATCCAATGCAGCTGGATCAGGCACTTGACCTTCCTTCTGCTTCTGTAATGCCGCTAGTGCATCATCCGCTTGCTTCTTCTCAGTCGTCCCCTGAGCAACCTGGGCCGTCTTCGCAACGATCCCCTCATTCGTCTTCGCCAACTCAGCTTGCTTAGTCGCAATTTGAGTAGCGTAAGTGTCAACAGCAGCTTTGAGCTGATTGGCCACATTGGTCAAGTCATTGATCTGCGTGACGTACGTCGCAATCAAAGTCTGCTGATCGGTCGTAGCTTTTTGTACGGCAACAGTCTGTGTTTGTTGCTGGGTGTACTCCGCATTAACACCTTGTGCGGCTGCAGCCAATTGAGCATGACGATCCCGAGTCGCTGCAATGGTCATCTCCAAAGTCCCAGGGTTTGCAGCAAGCCGCTTTTCGTCGGCAGGATTCGCTCGCAACCAAACGCGGACGTTTCCAGCCCAATCTCCAGCAGCAACGTATTGAGAATCAACGGTAATTGCAACTTCTTGCCCCGCCTCCACCAATGCAGGCATCTCACCCGCAGCATTGCCACCTGCATCCCAAATCTTGACCTTGTTGTCCTTACCCGTAGAAACCATCACACCATCGTTGGCAATGCTAATCGCTGCCGCTCCACCCGGATGCGCGTCCCATGACTTGAGCAACTTGCTCTCGTTCATGTCCCACATTTTGAGCGTGCCATCCAACGAAGCACTCACGACTGCACCGGAATCAGGACGCCAGGCCAACGAACGAATCTCGTTCTTGTGGCCTTGTAAATCAGCATACATCTTGCCCGTGGCAGATTCCCAAATCACTAACCCAGCAGCGCGGTCCGCAGTAGCCAATAACAGTCCGTCGGGACTAAATCGTAACGCATAAATCCAATCGGTATGCTTCTTCTGCTCCCACCGCAACTCACCCGTTAACGTGTCGTACACTCGGACCATCTTCTGTGGACCCGCCACCGCAATCAATCGATTGTCGTCGCTGATGTCCGCCGCCATCACAATGTCTAGCTCATCACCTACCTTGGCGATCCTGTTCCCCGTTGCGATATCGCAAAGAACTGCAAACCCATTAACACTGTGCCGGCCACCACCAATCAATACTAACTTCCCATCCCGGGAAAATGTAATCGATTGCGGCTCCCCTTCTGGAAAGGGCAGAATCCCGAGAAGCTGACCACTTTGTGAGTGGTAAAGCGATACTTGATTTTGTCCCCCCACAGCGATCAGCGGAGACCAAGGTGCTGCGCCCAAAGCCGAAATCGCTGACGCCTTCGGCGTGTACAACGGCGTTTGTTTGAGGATCGACATGGGCATCGGCGGTGCACCCTCCGGACGACCGGTGGCAGCCACGCTGATCGATGCCGCATTTGCCATCGGCTTGCGAATCGCGGACCCGCTGTTCTCTGGCATCCCCTGCTCAATCCAAGTCTTCAGCAAATCCAATTTCGCCTGTGCGATCTTGTCCTGCATCGGTGGCATTACCGGTTGCTCTTTGTGAGCAGTCAACGCAAAGAGACGCGAAGACTCCACGTCCCCAGCAATAAGCACCTCTCCACTGCTACCACCTGCCATCGTCGACTGATAATTCTCCAGCGACAACCCACCTTTCTTGGCATTGTTATTGTGGCAAGACGCACAATGCTCACGGAAGATCGGTTTAATGTGATCTTCATACGTGATCTTTGCAGGCTCTTGGGCAGCCAAGCCACTTACAAGCAGCCCACCGGAAAAGCATAGGCTGAGCGGTCCGCTGACAAATCGTGTGAAACGCATAATCGTGAGCATCGGTTAGTGATTAAAAATGAATTCGCGACTATTGAGCACGGCCCAGAACGCATCATGAAGCCCCTGATCGGGATTGGCGGATTCGCTAATCAACTGCATCAACCGCGCGCGTTCCGAATCCGTCGGCTTTCGTGAAAGACATCGGAGATAAATACGATCCACGATCGCCTCCGGTGCTAAACCTTCCTTCTTCCAGTTTTGTATCATCTGTCCCTGATTGATCTTGCCACTGACAGCTCCTCCATTGATCAAATGCAAAGCTTGGGACAACGAAGGATCCGTCGTCGCTTCTGCTGCACATACCGTCGTGCGTGCACTACGCCCAAACGTGGTCAAGAAATAGTTGCTAGTCGCCCCGTCAGCAATCTGGACCGCGCGAGCACCAATGGGCAACCCTCGAAACTTTTCTTTTGTCTCGGTGACTTGCGAAATACAATCCAACAAATTCTCAGCAGGAATACGCCGTACTGTAGCGTGTGAGTAATTGCGAGTGTCATCCTCGTTGCCCGAGACAGGAACTGTCGTGCGCTGATATGTCTGCGAGTTGCAGATGTCGCGTACCAATTGCTTAACGTCGTACTTGTACTCGATCAACTTGGCCGCAAGCGCATCGAGCAATTCGGGATTGCTCGCAGGATTACTTGCTCGGAAATCGTCTACCGGATCGACAATCCCAACTCCCGTAAAATGCGCCCATATCCGATTCGCTACGCTCTTTGCAAAAAATGGGTTCTCGTTGCTCGTCATCCACTCAGCAAGCACAACACGGCGATCCTTGCCGTCCGTCGCAGCAGGCCCACCCCCTAAAAACTTAGGCTTTACCACAGCTCCACCCACCGGGTGATTCACTTCTCCACCACCACCGTTGAACACCAGCGTCTGGCGGTAATCTTCGGATGTCTTTCGACCTACCTGAGAAAAGAACGCAGCAAATCCATAATAGTCATCCATCGTCCATCGATCGAACGGGTGATTGTGGCACTGAGCGCACTGCGTTCGAATCCCCATGAATACCTGAGCGACATTCTCTGAGAGCTTCAAACGATCCAACTCCACTTGGTAAAAATTCGTCTGAGGACTTTGGAAGGTTCCACCTGTTGCAGTTAGCAAATCACGAACAATCTGGTCGATTGGTGTGTTCGATGCAATCTTGTTGATCAACCAGTTGTAGTACAGGTAAGCGGCCTTGTAGCTGACCTGATTGTTGCTCTTGATCATCAACAAATCAGCCCACTTCATCGCCCAAATTTCACTGAACTCCTTGCGTCCAAGCAACGTGTCGACCAACGCCGCTCGCTTATTCGGATCCGTGCTCGCTAAGAAGGATGCCGTCTCGGCCTCTGTCGGCAACAAGCCAGTGACGTCAACCGTCACCCGCCTAACAAACTCTTCATCGGAGCACTGCCCACTCGAAGGCAAACGCAACTTGAGCAACTTGGCGTCCACCAACGAATCGATGTAGTTCCCCTGACTAGGCTTAAATTCGTACTGCAAACCATTTGGCAAAGCCAACACCTGGGTGCCAACCGTGTGCGTGTCAAAACGCGCCATTACAAAAGCTTCGCCTCGCACACCACTGGTTACTGTTCCATCGAGTGACACCGCACCCGTCCGCTCATTGTTCGTCGTAAACCCAGCCAAATCCCACACGTCCCGTTGAGTCCCATCGGCATAAGTCGCCACTGCAACTAATCGCTGCTTGGCACCCTCACCCTCCATCACCGCTTGAGGTGGATATAGATCTACTTTCGTCACAGCGGGCGGTCGTGCAGCATCTGCGGGTGCACCCGCCTGTAACCATGCCAACACCGTTTGGTAATGCTTGCTACCCGGCTCGATCTTCTTGCCACCCGAGTGCTGTACCGCTCCAATCGCTTTGAGCAACAACAAACTCTGATCGGGAACGGCCAAGTTAATTCGTCGAATACCAATCTCACGGGTGATCCGCTGATAATCCCCCAACGGATCAAATCCGAAAAGACTCAAGCGAAATCCGTCCTTGCCTCTCGCAGCACCGTGACATGACCCAGTATTGCAACCTACCTTAGTGAAAATTGGCAAAACGTCTCGCTCAAATCCAACCGTTCGAGGGGTCTGACTCTGCGTTACCTCAAAAGTCGCACGAGATTCCATCCCATTCCAAGTACCAATCAGCTGGGTCGCTCCATCCGCAACCGGATACAGCGTGAAATTCTCCAACCGACCAAATGCTGGATTCTCTAACTTCCACTCCACTTGCTCCGTCACATCGACCGTAATCCCATCCGTTCGCGTCGCCATCGCCGTGAAACGCTGCGAATCGTTCTGCGCACTGATCTTGATCACCGGCGGGTAGACGGTCAAACTCTTGTAAGTTGCTGCCGGTGCCGGCGCAGGAACTGGTGCCGGCGCAGGAACCGGTGCCGTTGCCGGTGCCGGTTGAGCCTCTTGAGCGAAGAGAACCGAAGGGGCGATCGCAAAGCCGTGGCAACCCACAAGGGTCCATAGCGCCCAGTTTCGAATCGTTGTTTTTCGCATGGTCATTCTGATGTAGTTCGGGTCAATCGTTCGCTTGCTGAAATTTACGGGAAACAGGATGCTATCTCTGCATCACTAATTGCCACCGGTTTTTTGTTTCCGAAGTTGCTCTAGCCTACTCAATGGCTTCTCCGTCGGAGCGGGAGCCGGTGTAGGTGTTGGCATCGGTGCAGGTGCAGCAGCCGGAGCCGGTGGCGGTGCCACAGGAACGTCAATCTGTACCTCCGCATTGCCGTTCGTCTGACTAATGATCCCCTTCTCATGAGTCACCGTCCCTCGACATACCAGTGTCTTATAATTTCCAGCTCGTGTCTCCGCTGGAATCTGCAGTGGAAACACTAACTGCTTCGCATCCGCCGCTATTGTTAATTTCGGAGTCGGCGAAGATGTTCCAGGTGGCAATCCCAATAACTCGACTTCAATCGTTCCCTCAACGGGTCGCTTTAGCTCCAATCCGACAATCACATCCGCAGGCTTTCCTTGCTCCGCCATCGTCTTGGCAAACTTGAATTGGAATAACGCCTCCTGAACATCGAGCTCGATAAACTCCGATGCGATAGTCACTGGTCCAAATCCACTCTCCGCAGTAGCCAATACCAAAATAGGCCACTTCCGGATCGCTGCTCCATTGTTCGCTGTTATGTTCATTGCAACCGTCGACTGATCAGCAGGGATCGTCACAGGCGAAGCTCCAATGCCGGGAGGTGCTGTCAACAACCGTATGTTGATCGGCTGATTAAAGCCTTCCTTACGCTTTGCATTCACCGTTAATGCCATGGAACCATTGCGAACAATAGGTACTTGAGGTTGGACGATCTCCACATCAAACGGCGCGGCATCGACGATGTTTACGGACAACCGGTCATCCCATCGTCCCCACACGTCGACATTGTTCTGCCCCCGAATCAACTGCGTCCGCTGGTTGAGAAAACCAGTTAAAGTCCGCTCCGGTGATACGACCAAACTCGCAGAAAGATCAACGAGCTTCGATGCGTTCGGAGCATCAGCAGCAGCACGGAAAATCATTTGTATCTGACTCTGGTCCGCAGCTACCAAACCGTCCGAATGGGTTGCCCCTGGTGGCAAGTCGGGAACCGTTATACGTCCCTCTCCACCCACATTCTTCCGTACCAAGTTCGTTTCAATTGCCATTCTCGCCCCCTTGGGGACATTTACTACCTGCGATACATATCGCTCCAGTTCGTTAACCGTCGTTCCAATCTCAGCTTCCGCAGGCGTCACCTCGACCCGGTAGACAAAGTGCTTGCCACCCCGCCCAAGGTGATCCGAAACACATACGGCGTATTTGCCGTCCTCCGGAACTTTGAAACTCAGATAACTGTCAGGACCACCCTGGTCGTCGTTCGAAGCCAACCCGCCTCCGCCAACCTTGAAGATCTGAAGCACAGGATCCACCTGCGAGCGCAACGGCAATCGCGCATGCACCTGCACATCAAGCTGCTGGTCTTTCTTGGCTTCAAAGACCCAGTAATCGCGATCGTTTTCCGTTTCCAGGATTCCATTGAATGCAACCGGAACAGCATGCGACGTTGGAATGGCGTTGTAATCGGAGTTCGGTTCTGCCTCTAATACGTTAGGAATGTTCACCACCCGAATCATGTTCGGCGACGGTGCTACCATACCATCTTGGGTTGACCAAATCCCAGCAGACTTCGTTCGAGCATCGGCCGGAATCTCAAAAGTTTCTTGCCAAGTATTACCAAGCAGATCCACACAGGTTGCCGTCAGAGGCTGACCTGCCGGCCCGCCCGATGGCACAATCGCCACAGGACGTGGGTACCCACCAACATGAAGTCGATACTTGGATTGGTCATTCCCACCGAAACTGCTTTCTCGCACCTCGATGATGTAGCGACCCTTGGCAGGCGCTACCATCGAACATAAGCAGTCCTGTTGCAAAAATACAGAATCGTCACTCGCGGTGATCTCAAAGCGATTCGAGTCGTAAATTGCTACGTAAGGGTCGAAGAAATTGTTCAAATAAGAATGCCGCAGACCTTCAAGCTCAACATTCAACTTCTGCCCGGCTTCCAAGTCGACCGCGAAATAGTCGACGTCTTCGTTGAGCACGACTCCGTCGACGGTTGAGTTGTTTGGAATTACCTGTGCCTTGCCAAATTCGCTGTTCGGTTCCACTTCCGCCACTGTTGGAAACGCCGACACGCCAAACAGCCTCATGTTGCTCGTACCTGTCGCGGTGATCACCCGAAATGGATGCAACTGAGTCTTCGCATCCGCTGCGGCCGAAATCGTTACCTTGATGTTGTTATCGTCGACCTTGGTAATGTTCGTGGCGGTCAAACCCGGAGTGTAAAAAAGCAACTCTCGAGCATCCCCCAGACGCGCACCGGAAATCTGCACCTCGACCGATTGCCCCCGCTGAACCCCAATTACAGATAGCGAGTTCGCTTCCGGCTGGGATCCCTGTACCGATTGCAAACTAACCATCCCTGCCAAGCTGATAAAGCCAGTGACCATCGCTCCACGCAAGAGTCGTTGCGATCGTCTCTTGAACCCGTCGAACCATCGTTTGCTTAAACGTCTCATTGAATCACCGACTTTTATTTCTTCGAGTCCGAAATGCCCTTGGGCTTATTTACTCATTTACTGGTCTGCATTAACGGTCTTGGGACCACTCTTCGCAATTTCAAAGAACGCCTTTGGAAGGAAACCCAATAAAAAATGGACCCGTAAACCTAGCCCATGATTTCTAGTCGAGCCAACCATCCTACGGGAATCGCCTTTTAAACGATTCAGTTTCGTGGGGGGGAGCGAACCAAACGTCGCAACGAAACTCAGCATTGCCAGCCTTGGCAAATCCCTCAGATTGGTCGCCGATTCACACCAACCAAACATGAGAACACAATCCTTGATTTCTATCCTAACCAAGTTGCCATCGTCTCATCCGAGCGATGGCAACACGCTGTCTCTATCTGCGAACTAAGCGATGATCTCATTGACCACGCGACCACCATCGCAAATCTCGATAGGTCGATCACCTGGTGCCATCAACTCCTTGTCAGCGACAATGCCGAGCAAATGGTACATCGTCGTTGCCAAGTCTTCCGGCGAAACAGCATCGAACTCGGGCTCAGTCGCTGTCGCATCGGATGAACCGTAAACCAATCCACCCTTGACACCACCACCCGCCAACATCACCGAGAATACTTTGGGCCAGTGATCTCGACCCGCATCGTTGTTAATCTTCGGTGTACGACCAAATTCGCTGCTGACCATAACCAAAGTCTTGCTGAGCAAGCCACGAGACTCCAAATCTTCTATCAATGCAGCCAGGGCTTGATCCAACGGTGGCATGTCTCGACGCATTCCACCTGCAATCTGATTGTGCATGTCCCAGCCACCATAAGTGACGGTCACCATGCGTGCTCCCGCCTCGACCAAGCGACGAGCCATCAACAATCGCTGACCAGCCGCATTGCGACCGTACTTGTCTCGCAATCCATTGTCTTCAGCCTCGATATTGAACGCTTCCCGAGCCGAATCACTGCTGATCAGTGCATAAGCTCGCTCGTAGAATGTATCCATCGCAGTCAAGTTATCCGACTTCTGCTTGGACTCGAAATACTCGTTGACCGCATCCAAAGCCGAACGACGACGCTGGAATCGAGCCATGTCGACATCCCCTTGAAGATTCAAGTCCTGTACCTTGAATCCCTTGTTCGCAGGGTCCGCACCTAAACTGAACGGTCCATAGCTTGAACTCAAATATCCAGAACCCGAGAACTCATTCGGATTGCTAGGAATCGCAACATACGGTGGCAAGTTGTTTCGCGGACCGTACTCGTGGCTGATCACAGACCCGAAACTCGGATACGACAAAGCCGGGGATGGCTTATACCCAGTGAACATGTTGTGCGTCCCACGCTCGTGAGCCGCCTCGCCGTGTGTCAAAGATCGAATCACCGTCAACTTGTCGGAAATGGCAGCAAGCTTCGGTACGGTCTCGCAGAACACATCGCCAGTCTTCGTCTTGATCGTCCCCATCTCGCCGCGATATTCCAAAGGACTGTACGGCTTGGGATCGAAGGTCTCTTGGTGAGCGATACCGCCCGGCAAGAAGACGTGAATCACACTCTCTGCCTTCGCCTCGATGAAGTCATACTGCTTCTGATCCCCGCGTGCTCGAAGACGAAACATGTCGCCGAGGGTCAGTCCCAATCCGCCTACTGCACCGACGGTCAAAAAACCTCGACGGCCCAATGGATTTCCTAAGCACCTCATGACTTCACTCCTCTGATAGATTTCTCAGTTTTCTTGTATGGTTCAATACGACAGATTGTTGCACAAAAACTCGACTGCTGATTCTTGCTTTAACAACAAATACGATTCGGATATTCACACGGTTTACCGACCGTACGAACAAGTTCGAAACCGCACTGGCCTCTCAAGCAGCGTCACGACTCAACGTGCCTAACTGATTTAAAAACGCGACAGTGCAAGTTCTTTCGGTGGGATTTGACCTGAATGAAACTCCTAAAACCCCGTACAGTCCGGGTTGCCAACCTTAACGGATAGCAAACTTAACGCACGATAGTCTACGGAAATTCCACGCGGGCCAGGAGGGACTCCGTTAATATAGTGTATTTGATCGGCCATTGTACCAAGAACTTTTTCGATTCTGCGGCCTGAATGGGCTGTTTTTCACCCTTGTCGTCAAATCGTAGTCACTCTTGTATCCACTTCGCACCAATTTACCCCTCCTTGCCTACTCACTTTCAGGTCATATCGGCGGAAAACACGCCATTACGGTTCTTTTCTTAAGATCAGGACTCGACGCAACGCTACAATCCCACCGCACTGCCCACAGTGGAAATTCCGCTGTCGAGCTATCCGTGCTTCGAACAGGAAATCGATTGCTATGGGTCAAAGGGATCAGAATGGATTGCCCGCCGGTTTCGACGGGACCGTGCGCCTATTCCCCCTACCAAATTTAGTTCTGTTTCCCAACGTCATCCAAAATCTACATATTTTCGAACCTCGCTACTGCGAAATGCTCAGCGATGCTCTCGAATCCGATGACTTGATCACAATGGCCCTACTCGAGAGAGGCTGGGAAGAAAACTACGAAACTCATCCTCGTATTGCTCGCGCAGTCTGTATCGGACGCATCATCAACCATACCCCTCTGGGGGACGGACGACACAATATTATGCTCGCCGGCCTACACCGAGCTCGAATCGTCGAAGAACTCGACGTCGGGACGTCTTTTCGCCAAGCTCGCGTCGAACTGATCGAAGAAATCTCTTGGGAACAACGGGAATTGGCAGAAGCCGCCAAGTACCACCTCGTGAAACTCTTCCGTAGCTTCCTACCCCCGGAAATCGCAAAAGCCGATCCTCTCTCCGAAGTTCTCGTTCATCAACTCCCCTTAAGCGTCCTGACAGACATTGTCGCTTTCGCAATCAACCTCCCTATCCCAATCAAACAATCGCTCCTGGGAGAACCTTGCGAAGAAGTTCGATATCATATCTTGATCGATCAATTGGCCCAACTGAAACAAGAAGTGGCCAAAGAATCACCCACACAGCCACCTCGCACGAGATACCGTATCGACGGGATCCCTCCATTCAGCGCGAACTAAAGTCTCGACGCGTGGCCTCACCCAAGCACCCACGAGTCGTTGCGATGTTCCCTTGGTCGATCCGTCCCACTTTCCAAATTCGACTCGACGTGCCCCGCTCTCAAGCCGTCGCGCGTTTTGAACAAGCGATGTTAAGCCAATCACCCGCCTCCCTCTACTTATCCCATGGAGACTACGCAGAGTTTCACCTCGAAGAGGATCTTCACAGACTCTGGTCTCCACATCTTAGCGTGTACTTTCTAGATTCAGAAAACGAACACAGCTGTACAATTTTCGGTAGGTTTGCCCCAAGACCGAATATTTGGACCTTGGTTTGGATCTTTTATCTTGCGTTCTTCTGCTGCATGTTTTTCGCATCCATCTTCGGTGGCTCCCAATGGATGATCGGGCACTTCCCATGGGGCTTCGCCATCGCTGCAGCAACTCTCATCCTTTATCTCGCATTGTTTATCGCAAGCCAAATCGGGCAATCGCTATGCCATGATCAAATGATCTTGCTTCGCAACCGTCTCGATCAAGTCCTCCACCAAGCCGACCTCGCGCACCAAACATCCATCGAGCTAATTGCCCATGGAAACGGACCAGAGCGACAATGAGCCCCCAGGAGCTAGCGCCAACTCAGCATTATTCGTTCAGCGGTCAGACGGAGGCGTACCGTATCAGTCCCCTAGATGCCAACTCAGCATTTTTCGTTTAGCAGTCAGCCGGAGGCGTACCATATCAGTCCCCCTAGATGCCAACGCAGCATTTTTCTTTTAGCGGTCAGCCGCAGGCGTACCGTTAAACGACTTTACTCCTTCGCGTCTTTGCACCTTTGCGTGAGCCATTACCCCTATCCTCACCCCTTCGGCAACTCATCGCTAAGTCCCTGCAGCGAATCTAACAACAAACCTCCCCGCTCCGTCGGCTGCATGTGATTGCGAAGCACTTCCAAACCATTGCGGAACTGCTCTCGGAACTTCTCCAGCATTGGCTCAAGATCCAATTCCGGAAAAAGATTAACAAGCTTTGCGTGCACACTACAGTTCCTCGCAAGAACAAATGTCCCATGCAAGATTTGGAACATCGGACGCGGATCCGGACGAATAGGCGCTTTATTCATCTCCTGGGGATTATTCAACAAAGGATCGACAATCAACATGGCGTTCAAGTACAAGTGAGAGCACTCATGTACCAAGTGCTCCAAAAACCAACCTTGAGCATTCTCAAGCGTCGGAGCCTTCAACCACAATGCTCCGTAAACCTTCGGAGAACTCAATCCTTCAATCCCAGTGCCGGTAAATAGTTTGATCATTGAAACATGCGATAAAATCTCTGCATGCATCGCAGGACAAGCCTTCTCGATACGGCTTAACGCTTCAAGCATTGAGTCATGAAGCCCCCCGATATCCCTCTCGAGCATCGGAAAAAACTCCAATGGCCCACCCCCGGATATCTGTGTCGAACGGACTTCTCGCAAGAGAGGATTCTCCCAAGCGTGTGTTGCGATCGACTCAGTGGTCAACGCTTGCGCATACCAAGTAGTTGGTGGATCAGCCGACCAAGCCTGCAAAGCATCATAAACAGCATATCCATCGCGCCGCTCCATCGCCTCCATCAATCCCGCAAGCCTTGCTGAGAGTCGCGGCGAAAGTGGTCGATCCAAATCAATGTTCGATACGGCTCGCATCAACCGATCAATCGGCTCACTCAAACCTTCTGATGCCGCCTGCAGTGCCTTTACCGCATTCGCTTGCCAAAACTTCCTCGCGACCCTCGCTAGCACCAACGCACGCTCCGGATCCGGCTCCCACGTAAAAAAAGCATCGGTAACCGCTTGACCATATGCCAACGCGCCTTCCATTGAAGTCATTCCAGCGGAATTCCCAACATTCCCCATGACGATCATTCCCTACTATTAAAGATCCCAAGCGGTCAATTCATCGATGGCGCACCGATCTGGGGCGCATCGATCTGGGCCATAGTGTATATCGCAATGCACTTGTACGACAAACGATTTCCCAGAGAACCACCAAAGCATTTGCTCTTGGTTCCCGTGAGTTTGTAAATAATTATCGGCTCTTGAGGAATAGTTGTGGGTAAGAGCAAAGAATATTGGCTCTATCGTGGCGGGCGCGATGTGCTTAACGCGTAACTAGGAATCTGTTGGGTTAGCAGATCCGATATTTTATTCAACGATTTGATGTCCTCTGGTTTTTTGTTTTCACGCCTCCATTTTCATGCCAAGATTTGCACGGCTGTTTTTGGATTCTCGTGATCGTGCTCAATTGGTTTGCGACAAGGCTTTTTCGATTACGAGTACGGGTACGAGCACCGTTTCACTGAGCACGAGCAGGACTGATATGTTTCACCGACTATATGTCCTGAATAACCCAATTATCAAAGCTTCGTTGCTAACACCGCAAGGTAGTTTCCAGTAACGTAGCGACTCGGAAGTCGCTCCAAACGCTCATACCACCCAAGACGATCAAGGTACCGCTCTGTAGTTGCAACCCCAGCGCCTTCCATTCTCTTCAAACGACGAACCACCCACCAACGCGGACAATGCTGCAACGCTGTGACCGCTTCGATCTGAAACCCTATTTCACGAAGCCCAGAAACCAACTCCCTACAACGCATCGTCTTTCCCATCTGATAGGGAATCCATCCCAAGGATGTCCCAACGGTTCGAAGCAATCCGTTGCGAAGCCAAATCATAGGGTTATGCGGATTGTCCATCGTAATGAACAACCGACCATTTCGCCCTAAGACTCGATGAAGCTCTCGCAGCGATTCGAGTATCTCTAACTTGGAGTCATAATGATCCAAGGTCGATCCAGAAAAAATCGCCTGAAAATACCCGTCATCAAAAGGTAACTTCGCTACCGATGCGACACTTCCCCGAAGACTTGGGTACCTACTCACCGCTTCACTAACGACCTCCTCCGATACGTCCACCCCCCATACCTCACTCGCAACTTGAGCAAGCATCGGAACAATTCCCGTTGATACCGCTTCGTCAAAAAGATCTGTCTTCAACAAGCGTGCCAACTTCACTCCCTTGCTAGGTTCCAGCAGATACTTTTTCACCCAACCGGATTGCTGTCGATCCGTAAATTCTCGCCAAAGTCGATCAGAACTATGCCGCTTCCACGAAGCCAAAACCATATCCCAATATGTATCGGACGATCGCTCTACTGCCATCGCGTTACTCTCGTCACAGTGTGAACTTCATCCATCTGTTCACGATGCAAAACATCGCTAGCCCTGCCCAAATTCGATTCGGCATGGGAAGAGAAACCATCCGCATACGGGCACGGACTGAGCACAACCCAAGCAATTAGAATTCGTAGATAGGTTCCAACCACTGAACGCCCTGACTAACCCGCAAAGCAATGATTGGCCGCTTCAAACGCCCCCTACCGGAAAAGGAGCTAAGATTCGACGTTGCTATCTCACTGGCAGTATCTCAGAACAAAAATTTTAAACTAGAATTCGCAGAACAACAATCTGCCTGATTCCCGAATTTTTCGAAACGCGAAATCAGGCTGTCTACATCAACACAGTAATATCAATCCAGTAGCTATTCGTGTGGCCTCGCAGACGGACCATGAAGCATGGCAAGTAATCCAATCAACAAATTGTTCGCAACCTACAAAATCGAAAAAAATGTCCGCCCCTCAGGTAGGTTCGACCTACACGCCAGATCTTGGGTAAGATATTTGAGAAATTGGAAACATGAATCTCTGAAACGATCATCGTTCGCCGAAAAATGGAAAGCTTGGCGTCGAGGGTTCGAAGTAGGAAGTTATCGAACTTATCGCTTGGATGAAAATGACTACCGAATTTACGTCCCCGATTTCCAAATGTCATTCTATGCGACAAAAATTAACGGCTACTTCAACCCTATCATGGGAAACAAATTGGTGCTCTCCAATATGTTGATGAGTTTCGGAATCGAATGCGCTCCGCTAATCGGGCAAATCGTTGGAGGACAAGCCCATTGCTTTCCAGATCGCAAGTCCAATACTGCTCACCCAAAAGACACTTCGTCCACTCCAACAGCCTCTCTGTTACATACCCTGGAATCTTGGACGGAAGACCATCGTAAACTGGTCTTCCGACCCCACTGGTCTGGTGGTGGAGAAGGTGTCTTCTTTGTCGACCGAAACAACGACGGATGGCAATTAAACGGCTTCCAAGCCCCAGAGGTGGACGTCCTTGACATCGTTCAGTCACTCGATCGGTATCTGGTCACTGAATGGGTAAATCAAGCAGAGTACGCCAGGAAGATATTCCCCAAAACTTCAAACACAGTTCGCATACTTACAATTCGCGATTCACAAGGCCCCTACGTGGCCGCTGCCGTACATCGATTCGGATCCTCTCGGTCCTACCCAGTCGATAACTTTCACCAAGGTCGCGGTGGCCTGAGCGTCAACATCGATCTGTCAAAAAGCGAAATGGGAAAAGGGCTCACCGTGAACTCTCAAGGTCAACTACAGCTTTTCACCCATCATCCCGAAACCCAATCACCCATCGAAGGAGTTCGTATCCCTCACTATGATTCAATGACCAACGCTCTCTTACGAGCATGCGAGTTCTTGCCAGAAGCAAAAATAGTTGGCTGGGATGTACTCATGACGGAGAATGGCTACTGTGTGCTAGAAGCTAATGCTCCTCCGGGACTGGTTGTCTGGCAAGTCCACCAACCACTGCTTGCAAATCCCCGAAATGCTATGTTCTTCCACTCGCATGGCATCCCTGTAGCGAAACACCTTCGTCAAACTTGATTTTCCAAAATCGGCATTTGGATTTCGCCGCTCGCCCGTCGGTCAAATTCACGATCCCTTCTCAACTTATCTGTTCAACTTACTGTACCTCCATGTTTGGTCGATCGAAGAAACCGTTGGCACAAAAAAGCGTTTCGGTCGCCATCACTAGTGCCATGTCCGAAAAAGGTGCGACGTTCACAAGGGAACTACATGCGTATGGAGCACAAGTCCACGGAATCGATCAAGGAAAACTCCCAAAGTGGCTGCTTCCGCGAAGCCTCCACACGTATTGCTCCTTCGAATCTGACGATTCCGAAGAACTTCGCCTCAACGAGTTGCTCCGCTGGCTAGTAGAGTTGCGCCCCCAAGTCTACCTTCCTCTGGATTCCCCAAATGTTCTACGCACCATCGCAATTCAAAACAACCTACCTGTACCGATCAAAACACTATTGCCCCCTGCCGAAGCATTCTACGAAGCCTACAACAAAGAGTCCTGCCTGCAAGCCTGCAGGAAGCTTGCAATACCAACGCCGTTAACACTGACCGTCCAAGAAGCTGAAGACAGGATACGCTACGGTGAGGGAAGCGTTGTCATCAAGCCAAAGTCAGACCGAGGCTCAGCTATTGGTGTCTGCTTCGCCAATTCCCCCCAAGAGCTTTGCTCAGGGATTGAACGATGCCAAAAGATTGATCCTGAATTCACAATACAAGAATTCATTCCTGGAGAAACGGATTCCCTCTGCAGCTTGACGGTTTTGTTCGACAAACAAACTCGACTAATTGCCGCCTCAACGCTCACAAAACGCCTGACCTGGCCAATCGCTGGTGGCTTAAATGCAATCGGAATTTCCACCTATCAACCAGAATTGCTTGGTCTTATGCTTCCATTATTTCAGCATTGGCGTTGGGTTGGGGGAGCCGAAGTTGAGTTTCGTGTCGATAAGC
The DNA here is from genome assembly GCA_040373655.1 of Pirellula sp. Classification (GTDB taxonomy): domain Bacteria; phylum Planctomycetota; class Planctomycetia; order Pirellulales; family Pirellulaceae; genus JBKCUI01. Next base: position 16,440 of record JBEICB010000103.1, read on the forward strand.
GAGACAGCATCCCAAAAGTCTTTGAGATCAATCCCCGTTTCCCAGGGTTGACAATGTTCCAATCTTTCTCTGGTATCAACTACCCTCAACTCGCTCTCCGCGCGGCGTTGGGGCAAGAACTCTTGCCGGAGATAACAGAGCTTTCCAATTATCGTGTGGGACTGACCAACATCAATCCGGGACGAGCGTTCCTCGCAGCTCGAGCCACTGCATCGACACAAGGCTACTGCAAAACTCTTCGAACGATGCATCAGTTAACCAAAGGAGGTGCACCATTCCTTTTCCATCAGGCTCTTCACAGTAAGGATATCTTACGCCGTATCACCCTCGGAAAATAATCGAAACTTAAGCGTTCATAACTACATGAAGCCACGAGCAACCACAGCTATATCCCCAATGCACTAACAGTTGCAATTGTTCAGCTGCAATTGTTCAGCTCGACGCCTTGCCCCCAGATTGGTGACAGCAAGGTTCTTTGGATTGTATGGTTCGGAAAGTCAGGTTGATTCGTTCACCGACTGGGCGTTTTGTTTTAGGTACTTCGTGTTGCCAGTGTTGTTGCATGGTACCGGCCATGATGAGCAGTGAACCGTGAGAGAGCAAAAATGTTTGGGTCTGTCTCGACAGGTTGTGACGAATGCGAAAACGTCGAGTGGCCCCGAGCGAGAGCGAGCCGATGATATTGCCCATTTCCGGCTCGTTGTCGGCATGCCACCCCATGCTATCGGCCCCGGTACGATAGAGATTCGCAAGACAATAGTTCCAACGGACATTTGCAAGCTCTGCAAGGCGGAGGTTTGCAGACGCCAGTGCCCCGCATTGGACCTCCATCCGACGTCGTAGTTCATCGAGCATGGGGGTCCAGGTTAGGGCGGGATAATCCAAGTTGGAGTATCGGTAGCTCACTCCAGGATTGCCGTAAGAGGCGATCAAGCGAGGTTGTGGATAGCCGAAGAGACCGGGTTTCTGTTCCCAGGCAAGCTCCTGGCGAAGCGACCCGAAAGCGTCATCGGCATCATTCGAAGTTAAAAAATCGCGGATGAGAACAAGGAATCCCCCGTCTGCGAGATCAAGCGGTTCGAAAGAATCCATGGAAATCTGAGCGGAATGAGGGGATGCAGGAAGATTGAGTAGCGGTACTAATAGCAGGGATATGGAAGGGGTGTAAAACCCCACAGGTTGCCAAGCCAGTTAGGCTTGAAAGGGGGCTGGGAACTGTGTACACTTCTGGCACTTTCGTCTAGTATTTGTCGAAAGTCAATGATCCCCTGTAGCTCAGTCGGCAGAGCAGCGGACTGTTAATCCGCGTGTCGGTGGTTCGAGCCCACCCGGGGGAGCTTTCCAATCCTCGGAATTTCCGAGACAACATCGTTAACGGACAAAGCCGAGGAACTCAATCCCCGG
>JBEICB010000263.1:0-5987 GCA_040373655.1 Pirellula sp.
AACGATGCTCGGAAATCAAGTTCAATCGAGCGGTGCTGCTCAAAGGAGATGGCTTACAGTACTGAAACCTCACCCTCTCGCCCAGAACGCAGATCGTCTGGTCCCGCAACAATGCAGGCTTGTCTACGATCTCGTCGCCCAACCGTACGTTTTGATAAGCCTCAATCCAATACTCGCCTTGGATACGATGGATCGCACAAGCTCTACGACTAAGGTCTCCCCGAATCGCCAAGTCGACCTCGTTGCCCGGAAAGGACTGTCCAATCGTGACTGAGTCCCTCTCGAACAACGCGTAGCTGCCCACTCCATCGATCCACAAAACACTAGGCTTCAGCATCGGTCGCTCAACAAGAAACACCACAGAAAAGTCGCAATGATGTTCCATGATGGAACGCTTTACTCGATTCGTCCAGCGGCTCTCTGCAATTAACGCCCGTTAGGAGCCAAATCCGCCAACTGCTCCGCAGAATCCATCGAAACTTCTTGGGAATCCTTCGAAGCCTCAAAGTACTCAGAGATCTGCGCTAGTACGTCATCCGTGTTTAATGACGGCTCCACGGGAATCGATCCGAGATGCTCAACTCCCTGAGCAAGCTTCTCAGCTACATCGATCCGTGTTGCAATCTCGTCCAAAGCTTGCCGCACTTGGCCCAATGCTCCATCATCAACCGCGAATTCGCTCCCCGCTTGCGCCACTTGCACCATCGTCAACCGAGCTTGCAGATTCTCGACTTGCACCTCCAACTCCCGCTTTGCCGACAGCATTTCGTCAAGCTTGCGACGTGCAGCAACAAGATTCCTCTCACGAGCATCCAAAACCTTTACCAGCTTGTCGGAAGTAGCCTCCAGAGTCTGATGATGCTTGAAACGGTCCGCTAAATCGTGTCGCACTTGCTCGGCCGAGTACTTTTTACCCTTGTACGTGACGAACCTTACTCCACTTTCAACGTCCTCTTTCAGCTTCAAAATCGCTTCTTTTGATTGGCACAACGCCGTCTGCTTCGCAGAAACCTCTCGTTGCAACTTCGCGACATCTACCTCTTCGCGTGCAATCCGCTTGAGATTATCAGCAATCTCCGGCTTGAGTCCGGCAATCAACTCCCTGGCTCGCTTGATCTCCACCTCGATCGGAATTTGATCTTTAACGGAATCACGCAGGCTATGCACCCCAGTACGCACGTAACTCATCGTGGACGTCCCTAAAAGCAACCCGCTGGTTCCAGCCACCAAAACAGTTCCAAGCAAAATTTTCTTCAACATGATTTCCAATCCCCTACTTTGTGAAACGCCAAAATGCGAAACGCCAAACTGTGAAAAACCCTAAGGAAACGTTGCAAATCCCCGTTGCAATCGATAAGGGCATTTCGCACGACCCTCCGAAATATTGCCGCAGAAAAAGAAATTTCTCAGAAACCTTTTTTCCTTTGCGAAGAGCAAGCCTTATCGGCGGTTGACAGGTTGCCCACCAACAGCGAATCTACTAGTCACAACGGCGTTCCTACGCCGTTGTTCGTCTCCAACCGTTGATCCTAAGCGTTGGGTACCTAGCCCCAGAATCGAACCGATGTCGCAATCCACACTCGCTATCCCCGATCCAAACTCCATCCTCGTCGGTCCGATCTGCGCTAACCAAACCAATGAAGATTGGTACGAAGCTGCACTGCAAACCTCCGTTGGATTATTGGAAAACAACCAAATCGGCGGGAAAAGCAAAGCAATCCGAAATTCTTGGGGGGATGACGACGAAGATGCCGACGACGATGTTCCAGACGAAGATCTCCCAGCCGAAGAAGAAGAGGATGAACCAGATCCCTTCGAAGACTTCGATGAGGAAGATTTTGACGATGATTTCGATGATGACTTCGAAGAAGAACTCGAAGACGAATACGAAATTGAGCCAGCAGACGACGGAATGCTCGAAGGGCACCCTGATGCTGAAGATATTGACGATGTGGATGGCGACAGTCCTGCCATTGAATTCACCGACGACGAGTAATCGATGTTCCGCGCTGTAAAGACCGATGTCAAGTTTCCGGTTCAAGAAGAATCGATCCTCAAATTCTGGAAAGAGCATGACATCTACAAGAAGTCATTGGCACAGCGGAAAGGTGCCCAGCCCTTCGTCTTCTTCGAAGGCCCCCCGACCGCCAATGGGATGCCACACCCTGGCCATTGCCTGACCCGGGCGATCAAAGATGTCTTTCCTCGCTACAGAACCATGCGAGGATACTGGTGTAACCGAAAAGCCGGTTGGGATACGCACGGACTGCCCGTAGAAGTCGAAGTCTGTAAAGAACTTGGAATCCACTCAAAAGAAGAAATCGAAGCCTTCGGCGTCGAACCATTTATCGCCAAATGCCAACAAAGCGTATGGCGTTACATGCAGGAATGGGAACGCGTCACCGAACGACTCGGTTTTTGGATCGATCTTTCCGAAGCCTACGTTACCTACCACCAGAGCTTCGTAGAGAGCGTCTGGTGGTCCCTGAAAAATCTCTTCGATCGAGGATTGCTTTACCGAGGCCACAAAATCGTTTGGTGGTGGGCCCAAGGCGGAACCGCTCTATCAAGCGGAGAAGTAGGACAAGGCTATCGCGAAGTCGCAGACCCCAGCGTCTACGTTCGCTTCCCCCTGGTCGATCCCCCTGAAGGAATCCCACCAGGCACCTCGCTGATCGTCTGGACAACCACCCCCTGGACCCTGCCTTCCAATCAGTTCGCCGCCGTGCATCAAGATATCCCCTATGCACTGTGCCGTGCCGAAGCCGATTCAGATGCCAATCCCACCTTCATCGTCGCTGCTGCTCTCGTCGATGCTCTTGGGGACAAAATCAAGAAGAAACTGGAAGTTCTTCGTACCCTTTCCGGCAAAGAACTCGTAGGGTTGCGATACGTGCCACCCTTCGACTACTATCGCGCTAAAAATGACTCGATCGGCGTTCTCTTAGACGGATCAAAACAGCACAAACAATGGCGTATCGTTCACGCTGACTTCGTCACAATCGACTCTGGTACAGGAATCGTTCACCTCGCACCCGCATTCGGTGAAGTCGACCACGATGTGCTCATCCAAGAACGCGCCCGATTTACCGAAGCACAAGGTCCCGGGCTAATCTGTGCCGTCGGACCCGATGGTAAATTCACTGCAGAAGCTTCCGAATATCAAGGTGTTTGGGTAAAAGATGCCGATAAACCTATCACCCGCGCACTTCGCGAACGCGGCATCCTCTGGCATCAAGAACAGTATGTCCACGACTATCCGTTCTGCTGGCGTGCAAGCGAAGATCCACTGATTCAATATCCACGGGAAAGCTGGTTTATTCGTACCACCGCATTTCGAGACGAAATGCTGGAAAACAACTCGAAGATTGGTTGGTTGCCAGATCACATCGGGCCAGGTCGCTTCGGGAACTTCCTCCAATCCAACGTTGACTGGGCTCTATCCCGTGAACGCTATTGGGGGACGCCACTTCCAATCTGGATCTGCCAAGAAACCGGAAAGATGGAGGCACTTGGATCCTATGAAGAACTACTTGCCAAACCTGGCATTCAAGGCACCGAGGTCTGGACAAAAGCCAAGCAAAATGACCCGAGCCTTGCTGAAGACCTAAAGGTTCACAAGCCCTATATCGATGCGGTCACCTATGACTCACCCTTCGCACAAGGTGCGAAGATGCAACGTGTGACCGAAGTGATCGACTGTTGGTACGATAGCGGTGCGATGCCTTTCGCGCAATGGGGCTATCCGCATCAAGGCCGCGAGCAATTCCAAGCCCAATTTCCAGCTGATTTTATCAGCGAAGCGATCGACCAAACCCGTGGATGGTTTTATTCGCAACTGGCAATCAGCACCATGCTCTTCGGAAAACAAGCGACCGAAGCAACACCTGCGTTGTCCTCAAAGACCTCTGCCGCAGCGACAACCACCGAACTCGCAATTGACTACCCACATCCATTCAAGAATTGCATCGTGCTCGGCCTGATGCTCGCCGAATGGTACGAAAGCAAAGACGGCAAACAAAGGTTCCTAACCGAAGAAGACGCAAGAGCAGCCGTTGGAAGCGACTTCGTTCAAAAGACCGGAAAGATGAGCAAACAGCTGCGAAATTATCGCAGCCCACAAGAAATCTTTGATCGCTACGGTGCCGACGCTCTGCGCTGGTACTTGTTCGCCAACCAAGCACCTTGGAATTCGATCCTCTACTCCGAACGCGCAATCCGCGATAGCATCCCGGAATTCATGCTTCGGCTCTGGAATGTATTTAGCTTCTTCACGATCTATGCCGAGATCGATGGATTTGTTGGCCCAGCAGAACTGCAGTGCCCACTCGATCAATTGCTCAGCGCTGAATTATCCCAAGCCAAATCCTATCGACCGATCGAATCTCGAAGCGAACTCGATCGCTGGATTCTTAGCGAACTAGCCGCGACTTGCCGAGATGCCGTAGACCGAATGGACCGCTACGACAGCTATGGAGCATGCCAAAGCCTTAATCACTTTGTCGATGCACTAAGCAACTGGTACGTTCGACGCAGCCGATCAAGATACTGGGCTGCAGACAAACAAGCACAAGACAAAATCGATGCGTATTGGACACTCTATGAATGTCTGTTGGTAACTACCAAACTCATCGCTCCGTTCACTCCATTCTTGGCAGAAGCTCTTTGGCAGCACCTAACCTCAGGGCTCCAAGGTGTACGCCATTCCGTACACTTGTGCGACTACCCAACAGGCGATTTCGCCCAACCCGACCAGACCCTCAATGTTCGTATGGGGCTTCTCCGTGAGATCGCTTCCTTAGGCCGCTCAGCTCGAATGGATTCCAAGCTAAAAGTGCGCCAACCCCTTTCGCGTGTCGAAGTCACTCTTGTCGATGGCGAACATGCGCAGTGGCTTGCTGCCCATGACGATATCGTCAGAGAAGAGCTTAACGTCAAAGAGATCCACTATACCAGCGGATCGAGTCCGTTCGTCACTTACAGTGTGCAACCGAACTTCCGCAAGCTAGGGCCGCGCGTCGGGGCGATGCTTCCGAAATTGAAGGCTGCCCTCGCGAGTGTCTCAGGTGCACAGCTGATGGATGAAATGACTCGAAATGGCAAGATTACGCTGGAGCTTGAAGGAAAGACCTTGGAACTAGATGGCGAAGATATCCAAGTCCGCTTATCGGCGAAAGATGGATGGGCTGCGGCACAGGGCAACTCTTGCGTAGTAGCTCTTAACACGGAACTCACCCCCGAGTTGATCCGCGATGGCATCGCAAAAGATGCTGTCCGGCTGATTCAAGATCAGCGGAAGAGAAAAGCCTGCAACTATACCGACCGAATCGCGATTACATTTTTAGTTAGCGACGAACAGGTTTACGAGGCCTTGGTTGCCAACCGTGAGTTCATTGGTGGCGAGACTCTCACTCAGACCATGCAAGTTGAACGCAGTACGCTCGAAGTAATCCAAAGTGCACCTTCGGGCTACGAATCAGTTGAGCTCGCAGACTCCCCCGTCGCGTTGTTCTTGCAAACCGTATCGTAACGAACCACGCCACTTCAACTTTACGGCCAAAACAACGGACCGCGGAACCTACCTTCGCGTAAATATCTCACGCAAAGAAGCCAAGACGCAAAGAAGACCGCAGCCCCTAAGGCCTGGAAGGCCGGCACAACCTCTGCCGAGGTTGTAGGCCCCGGTGACCTGATAAAAGAAGGTGCTAAGGCCCGGAGGGCCGAAACATCAAGAACAGGAATGCCAATACAAATCATGATGCGATTACGGGCACGAACATACCATCGCACCAATGTCTCACGCAAAGAAGCCAAGACGCAAAGAAAACCGCAGCTCCTAAGGCCTGGAAGGCCGGCACAACCTCTGAAGAGGTCGTAGGCCCCGGTGACCTGATAAAAGAAGGTGCTAAAGGCCCGGAGGGCCGAAACATCAAGAACAGGAATGCCAATACAAATCATGATGCGATTACGGGCACGAACATACCATC
>JBEICB010000227.1:0-7219 GCA_040373655.1 Pirellula sp.
AACTTCACCTTCCATTAACTTCACCTTCCATTAACTTCACCTGCCATTAACTTCACCGTCCATTAACTTCGATGTTCAAACCTCACTACTTCCTCCTCTTCCTCGCACTCACTGCCCCCACACTCGCCCAAGACTCCACAACGACAAAACCATGGCGAGAATTCTCCGCCCGCGCAAGCCACATCGATCCCCGCGCTAAAGCCTACCCAGAAATAGATTTCCTTCTCGAAAAGGACGGCAAGCCCACCGACTTCGGTCATGCCTGCGTAAACCCTAACAATCCAAATCAAAATCGACTCGTCATCTGGATGATGGGACATAGCCCCGAACTCTTCCACTTTTTGGCCGACCAAGGCTTCCACGTCCTCCGCGTCCATTACGCAAACGGTTGGTTCAATCGATTCGGAAAAGAACCACCACCCGCCGACCCCTTCGCCCTCGGGCGAATCCGATTAGAAGCAGCCACAGGACAAGACCATAGCCCACTGGTTAACATCGAACACCCCGATGGCATGCAAGAACGCGCACGGCAATTCCTGATGCACCTAACTAAACAAGACCCAGAGAGCAACTGGCAACAATTCCTAGACCAAAACTCCGAAATTCGATGGGATCAAGTCATCATGTCCGGCGCATCCCATGGAGCTACCACCTCCGCCCGCTTCGCTCTTCACCAACGCGTCGACCGCGTTGTCATGTTCTGTGGCCCACGAGATCAATACGAATCCTGGCAGTCCCTCGACTCAGCAACTCCACGCGAACGATTCTTCGGCTTCTCCCATACCCTCGATACAGGCTGGACCGCAAACCACTACTGCCGTAGCTGGGAACTCCTCGGCCTCCAATCCTTCGGATCCATCGTTAACGTCGACTCATCCTCGCCACCATTCGAAAATTCCCGAAGACTCATCACCAACGCAGACGTCAAACAAGACGAAAAACGTGCCCATAGCTGCGTGACTCCCGGAAAAGCAGCTATCAGAAGCCCAGATGGTTCCTACACCCACGAATCTGTATGGAAATATCTCTTTACTCACCCCACAGATCTTGTCGGCCCCACCTCTGAAACCGACCCAAATTGCCTCCGTAACCAAAGACCCTCTCCCTGAACCTAAAAACCCTAACTTGCGTACCAACTCCAAATCGTTTCCAATTCTACTTACACCATATTCCTCAATTCCAACAATAACTAACTCCAATGAAAAAAATATCCCTCCTTACACTCGCACTCCTTACCTACTTCCCACTAGTCGCCGGATGCGATAACGCCAAAACAGCCAGCAACAAATCTGCAGCAAGCCACGACCACGACCACGACCACGACCACGATCATGATCATGATCATGACCACGGGCACGAAGATAAATCCAAAGCCAAGGACGACTCCCACGCAGGACATAGTCACCCAGAACACGGTCCCAACGGCGGACATATCGCTCACTTCGATACCAACCCAACCACCCACTTCGAATGGGCTCACGACGATGATAACCATCTGCTGACCGTCTACTTCGAAGACCTCGTCAGCGCAGGTGCAAAAATCGAAGCCGTAGAAGTCGTTGTCACCTCCGATGGCGCCGAAAAGAAATACAACCTAGCCCCCTTGGACTCCGCCAAAATCGCCGGTTCCGTGTTCCAAGCAAAAGACCAAGAAATGCTCACACTGGTCGGCGCAAGCGGCGATGATGAAAAAGGTGTCCAAGCCCGACTCTACGTTACCATCGACGGCAAAAAGGAATCCCTCCTCCTCAAAGACGATCATCACCACCACTAAGAGCCTCAGGCAACTAAGAGCCTCAGGCAATTATCAACTGCCGTTCGAACTCCCCACACAATACTGTGTTTCAACCAATCCGACGCAACCTACCTCCGGGCCTAACCCCGGAGGTTGTCTTTTCTAAACTGTGCAAACTCAAGGGCTGCATTTGGCTCGATAGCGCACTACAAGGTGACCCGCGCAGCGAATTCTCATTCCTCGCCGCAGATCCAATCGAAGACTTCGTCATCCGAGTTCCCCAAGCAGACCCGCTCGGACCAATCGATCAGTGGCTCGCATCCTACAGATGTGAGAATACCACACATCAACATCCCTCAGAAAACCCAAACGAATTAGAACCACCCTTCCAAGGCGGTATCGCAGGCATGCTCGCCTACGAATTCGGCCGTTGCTTCGAAAAATACCCCTCCGCGACCTTCGACGAACTAGGCACCCCTCTGTGTGCCCTTGGAATCTACGATGTCGTATTCGCCTGGCAACATACTCCAAATCACCAGTTCCCCAAAGGCTGGATCTACTCCCAAGGCTACGCAGGTCTCCATGATCCTACCCCTAGCGAACACCAACGTCAGAAACGAGCCGAACTCCGCCTCCAACAATTCTTAGACTTCCTCCTCGACAACTCCACCAACACCTTCCCATCAAAACCACAAACTCCAAAAAGCAACGTCCAAGCCATGGCCCACGGCCTAAAAGCACCACAATTCGAAACAAGACTCGGAGGTGGCTGGCTAGGCAACTTCGATAGCCAATCCTATCGAGCCGCTGTGGAAACCGCCAAAGAATACATTCGCGCCGGAGATGTGTTCCAAGTCAACTTATCGCAGAGACTACTCTGCCCGGCTCAATGCGAAGCAAGTGAACTCGCACTACGATTGCGACAAGTCAATCCTGCACCCTTCGCTGGGTACTTCGACCTAGGAGAAGCCCAAATCGTCAGCGCTTCCCCTGAACGATTCCTCAGCGTCCGCAATCGCTGTATCGAAACTCGCCCTATCAAAGGTACTCGCCGTCGCACCGGAAACCCTAAACGCGACCTAGAGCTCGCCGAAGAACTCATGCAGTCAGAAAAAGACCGCTCCGAGAATATCATGATCGTCGACCTCCTACGCAACGATCTCTCCAGAATCTGCGAAGTTGACTCCCTAGCCGTTGACCGACTTTGCGAAGTCGAAACATTCCCGTTTCTTCTGCACCTCGTTAGCTCTATCCGCGGCACCCTCAAATCAAACACTAACTTCAGCGATGTCATCGCCGCCATCTTTCCAGGTGGGAGCATCACCGGCGCACCCAAAGTTCGTGCCATGGAAATAATCGCTGAACTCGAACCTACCATCCGTGGACCCTACTGCGGGGCCCTCGGATACGTAACCCCAAACACCTCAATGGATTGGAATATCGCCATCCGAACAATTACCTCCGCTATGGGATGGTGGCAATTCCAAGTCGGAGGCGGTATCGTCGCGGACTCCAACCCCGCTCTCGAAGAAGAGGAAACCTGGACAAAAGCCGCCGGAATCGTCGCCGCAATCCGGGATTCTCTCCAGAACAAAACGAGCCCTTTGCAGTAATCCCCTAGAAATCTGCTTGATCACAAATCCCATCAAAATAAAAACCAAAATAGGGGTTTTTTCCCTCTCTGCAGCGTTCAGGAAATTCAACCGTAGACCGGACAATTCACAACGATTATCCTTGCTCCTCTTCTCCTCTCCTCCCCTTGTACCACACGCCCCATTTTCTCCGCTCGACGACCCAAATTCTCATCATGGCCGAACCAAAACACAAAGGTATAACTCGTATTGACTACGAAGGAAGTAGCACACGAGGTTGGATGGTCCGTCTAACTCGCCAAGGGAAACGGCAACAAAAGTTCTTCAACGATCGAACACACGGCGGAAAAAACAAAGCCCTCCTCGCCGCAAAAAATTGTTACTCGCAATGGGTAAAACAAGCCCCAGAAATCCAAACCGCAAAAGGACGAAAGACTCATCGGAATACTACCGGACAAGTCGGTGTGCACCTCGTCAAAAATGTCGACGCAAGATGGAAGAATGCCGAATCCTACGCATTCTGCGCTTCTTGGATCGACCCAAAAGGTAAAAGAACAAAAATCAGCTTCGCCTGGAATCGCTACGGTAAAAAACAAGCTTGGACTCTCGCTTGCATCGCCAGAGAACGTGAGATCGCCGACCGCCAAAAAGTTCTAGAGATCTTCGAAAGTAAAAAAACAAACGGCGATAAACCTCGGACCAATAAGAAAAAATCAAATCCTTGAAAGCGCCCCCCTTTACCTAGTTTTGAACTCTAAAAATCAGGTCCAGGAACTCACAGACTCTTGGACTTCAGCAATGAATTTTGGTCCATGAGCCCGGGTAACTAGCACATCATCCGCCAATCCCCGTCTACTCAACTGAACCTCGCTTCAAATAATTCTCACGCCGGTACAAGAACGTAGGCAACGCAAAACACATCCCAACGATAAATATCGCTAGGAAGTGCCAAAAATAGCCCCGCATCCCCAAACGCTTCGCCTCTCTACCCATCCATACCGCACAAGCTGTCGCAGTAATCATCAAATCCCAACTAAATCCTGAGATCACCCAAGTCGCAAAAGGAGCCGCGAAAAACTCCCCCCAAGCCTTCTCGCCCGCACGGCTAAAATGTATGCCGAAACAAACCATCGGCGCAATCAATCCCAAACACGATAATATCCCGTAGATCGCTTTCATCACGAACCTAATTTCTGCAACTTCCAATATCCAACATTCCGTTCTTCATCCCGGTAGCAACTAATCACTCATTGCCTAGTCTACCCAGAATGGAATACTCAATTTTTGAAAATCATCAACAAGACAATTTTCTCGAGGGAAACCGAAAGATCAGGCTCGCATAAAATCCAAACACTTACCCCACGGGCGTAGACAGGTCATCCGCCAACGCCCTTACTAAAACCGCAACAGACATCAGAAAGAACGAATCAAACGGAAGCTTAAGACTTCCTGCGTAAACGACGCAAGATACCTCCACCAATCATCAAAAGCCCAATACAGGCAGACGTCGGTTCAGGCACTGCACTTCCCCCACCTATGTTGAACGTCAAAGTATCAAAATCACTTGTACCAATATCCCCAACTTCAAATTCATACGTTCCCAGATTTGTAATCCCCAAGTCCGCCAAGGTCTTATTTAGAAAAGTAGCAGTCCCAGTTATCGGAGTATCAAACGTGTAACCCCCAAGAATCAAACGACCATCCCCATTAAAGGGATTTGTCGCGACATAGGCAAGTTGCTTGACGCCACTTAGCGTAACCATTCCTGTGTAGTTCATCGTATAATCATTAGCCCAAAAAGCAGGTCCGGGCCCCACGTACGCCGCAGAGTATGCTTTACTGCTCGAGGAGTTATCACAAATATTAAAGGAGCCTTTTCCGATACCTGCTTCTTTAAGAGTTCCACCTCCGTTTCCCAGGAAATTCCCCAACGGCCGAATCGAACCCGACACATTAACAACAACATCGCTGCCACTCTCGAAGATGTCAACAATAACCCCGGCGCTCACATTGCCAACTAATGCAGTCAATGCACAAGCAATACCCAACGAAGACTGAACCCAACGGATAACGGATCGCATTTCGATCTCCCAATTACGAAACCCCAAAATTAAGCGTCCTCCTTGCGCAACAACTCCTTACTGTTAAAAGCACCTTTTGACCGACCAATTGCGCCCTGAATCCGGCCTCCCACCCAAAAAATTTCGCAGAAAAATCGGATCTCGGGAAACTCTCAACAAATGCTGATTACACCTGAGAGCCGCAATCCAGTTGTCGACTACTTCGTTCATTGGGACCAGCGAGTTGACTTCCAAGACATGAGATCCAGAAATATCTGTCATGACCGATACATAATTGTGTCCTCGAAGGAACGATTTTTCGTCGATGCCTATCTGCGTAATCTGTTCGGTCTCACGACGTTCGAGCCCTCGCTCGAAATCTCGCTTCATGATTCCTTGGACGGTATCCCAGTCCGACCGAAGAAGGGTTACTGCTTGCTTAACGCTGCTGCATGCCTGAAGTACACGAATGGCAAATGCCTCAAACATCAATGTGAATCTCGAGTGCTTGCCTGCCCAGGGGACATCCACCGTTTTTACCCCACACTTCTCACACGCACATCAGGGCGTTCGTGCCAGAAGGATGGTTTCAAACTGCATCGTATCGAGGTGGCGCCACGTCCTCTCTGGAGCCAAATCGGCTCGCCTGCAGGAGGTACCGCATTCGGGGCAGGTCAGAGATCCTCCGCGATGTTCCAATGCAATGACAACTCGCTTCGACTCCATCGAAAGATCCACAGATTTTACAAGCCAAGCTTCAACCAAGCCCAGCAACATGCGATGATGGTTGTGTAGTTCGTTCATACACACGATCCTAGCAATCCGCTTGGTCCGTGCAAACCTACCCACTAAAATTCCTCAGTAACCAAACATTTAGAGCATTCTAGAGCCGATTGGGGACAGTCCCTGAACGGGGTCTCTCGAGGAAAGACGTATGAGTGAACAGCAGACGATTATTGTGCGAGCCAACCGCCGTCGATATTCCACGCAGCACCGCGGATAGAGTTTGCATGCGGGGAGCAGAGGAAAACAACGAGATCAGCGATTTGTTGTGGGGAGACGAATTGGAGCGAGGGTTGTTTTTCGAGAAGAAGATCCATAGCGGCATCGGGGGGGGAGATGTTCTTTTTAGAAGCCCTATCATCGATTTGTTTTTGGACTAGTGGAGTTAGGACCCAGCCTGGGCAGATGGCGTTGACGGTGACATTGGTAGAAGCGGTTTCGAGGGCAACAGCTTTAGTGAAACCGACGAGGCCATGTTTTGCGGCGACGTAAGCCGATTTTAGGGGGGAAGCGACAAGACCGTGAACGGAGGCGACATTAATGATACGACCCCAGTTACGAAGTCGCATGGAAGGCAGAGTGAGTCGAGTGGTATGAAAGGGTGCTGAGAGGTTTACAGCGAGTACATCATCCCATTGATTGGTGGGCAGTTCTTCCACTGGAGCGACGAATTGGATACCTGCGTTATTGACGAGGATATCGATGGGACCGAGTTGGGACGAGCAGAATTCGATGAGGTCCTGGATTTGATCGGGGCAACGCAGGTCTGCTGGATGATAAGCGATGCGGGGTCCAATGAGGCTCAGGTCATGAATAGCATGTTAATTGGGTCCGAGACCGTGTAGAAGGACATTAGTGCCTTGGCGGGCGAGTTCGGTAGCGATAGCTAGGCCGATTCCGCTAGTAGAACCAGTAACCAGAGCAACTTTCCCTCGCATCGGCCCCTCCCCTTTGCTAGCATTCCCCGCCCCTTTCCGGGGACAGTCCCCGCACCGCCTCAATCTATGCTAGCATTCCCTAAGCCGATTGGGGACAGTCCCCAAACCGGG
>JBEICB010000413.1:0-2097 GCA_040373655.1 Pirellula sp.
CAAGGGATGCAGGTCTTGCCACCTGGACGAGGCTCTCGCAAATCCTTGAGCAGCTTGCCGACTGACTCATTCGACTCAGCCAGCAACAAAACATAGTCTTCAAAATCTTCTGGAATGAACATTTCCTCTCGAATAGTCTTGTCGATTTCGTCAGGGATCTTGTCGCCGGTGGAGTTCAGCTTGGCTTCTTCGAACACGCACTTCGCTGGTTCGGCATAGTTCCAAACACTGAGTAATGCCAAACGGTCGAAGCGTCCCTTTAATTTGGGAATCAGCTCGTCTTTGCTAAACGCTTTGGCGAGATCTGCGTACCCAGCTTTGGGATCGTTCTTGTTCCATTCTTTGGCGAGATAAACCGCACGTGCCAATACGATTAGCTCGCGATCGTAAAAGACATTGTCGGTTCCTTTTTGCGGCAGCAAGAATCGAATCGTGTTGCGATTCTCTTGCAGGTGAGTCTTCAGCCATTCACCGAGCGTAGCGTTTAGTTTTTCTGGGTACTCAGGAAGTACAAGGATATTGAGTCGTTTGTCATCCCAGGTTTTGGGATGAAACCGCTCATCGAAATCGCTCCATGGATCGATTTGCCAGTGAGTCTTCAACATCAACACACGATACTTGGCTGAGATCTGGGTATCGCCGCCAAGAACGTACTGAATTACTTCGGCCAAGTGTTCAACATCTTTGCCGGCGTGCTCACCCTCTCTGAAGAGTTTGTTGTTCTTTGCATACGATAAGAGTTTCGCGCGAGCATTCTCTTCTTGACGGAAGAGCAATCTTCCACCTACTTGATGGATGTTGAAACTATTGTCAATGATTTGAGCAAGTTCGACTTCGAATGCATTGTCGTCAATCTTCTTGGCTCGTGTGATATCGATTTGGAGATCATGTGGCTCAGCTCCACGCATTTGCTCGACATTCAATGAACGTAGCCAGAGCGAGCTGATGATCTCTTCCGCATGCGGGAGAATGCTCGACGAATTGATGACGTTTGTGCGAACGGCCTCAAGATTGCGCTGCGCCTTTTCACGCAAATCTTTGTGTTGCTGGTTTGCGACCGAATCGAGAAGCGATCCAACAGCAGACTTTTCGTTTGTGAGCGAAAAATCGGCAGCAGTGACGATCGTGTCTTTGGGGTCATGATGCTTATACAAGTCGACAAGAATCTTGATCAAGTCACGAGTCTGCTGCGCGTCCGTTGCAACCAGCACTTGATCCTCGAGCAGTTGTAGTAGGTGAGGTGCGTAGGGCCACGATTCAACAAACTCGGCTTTCTTCTTATCGCGGTCCTGCTCCGCTGTGTTTTCAAGCCTGAAGTACTCCGACATGTGCGCGTTGATGAGCGTTTCTATATCCTTGGAATCGACCTGAACTCGGTTCTCAAAAATACGGTACAGCAACAATCGCTTTCTGTCGCGTTTTGCGTATGGACCTTTGAAATCGACATCGACTGGGTTTACACGTCTAATCTGCTGATAAGCATCGGAGTTGCCGTCACGAACAGAAACCGCCAGCACGAGGAGTTCTGGATTGCTTTGTGCTATTTCCGAGAGAATCTGGATGAAGTTGAAAGCCCAGTTGCGGCGAGGATGTTGCTTTGTGTTCGTTAACCCTTCGAACCAAGTTTGGAACTCGTCAACGATGAACATCGTCGGCTTGTCTTGAAACATCTTGATCATTAAGTCGTAACTAGGAACATCCGTCTTACCTTCGCCTGCATGATTCCAAATGCCACGATATATCTCTCCCTTTGGATGGTTGTCGAAAATGACATCCCACAGGTATTGATAACGCTGCAAGTGCATGCTTTCCGCGATGACATGACAATCCGTTCGCAGTTGCAATTGTTTAAGCTTGGGGTCACCAAGCGTGTGCGACCATTGATCGAGCCACTCGCGACCTTCCACAGGATTCATGCACAGATGGAATAAGGCTGCCATCAAGTGCGATTTACCTTGCCCACGAGAACCAATAAGCGCCAGCGGGCGCGATTGCCCAGGGCTGGTCGCCTCGATGGTTTTGAGCAAATCAAATGAAGGGTACGTGATACGCAAGAAGTCTTTCGCGTTCTGTTGCAACGCACCGGTTTGCGACTGA
>JBEICB010000271.1:0-5762 GCA_040373655.1 Pirellula sp.
TGACCAACTCCGTTTGCTACAAGATCTATGGGCAAGACTTCCACATCGAGCCCGAGAGTGTTCAGTTCGCCAATGCGGTGTTCCATGACGAGTACCGCATCAACGACCTGCGTTCCCACAACGTCCGTACCATCGTCGATGTCGGCTCGCATGTGGGGAGTTTTACCGTGATGGCCCACCACTACTGGCCCAACGCCAAGATCGTCGCGGTCGAACCTCATCCGCAGAGCTTTGAGCTAATGACAAAGAACACCAGTCACATTCCCGACTCGCAGTTGCTCCGGATCAACGCAGCGATCTCGTCAAAGCCAGGAAAATGTCTGCTATCGTTCCCGGTCTCGAACTCTCGGGTCGCCGACTATGTTCCGGACGTTTGGGAATCGCTCGAGCCGCGGTACCGAGATTTCGGCATAGAAGTTCCATCTCTGACCGTCGAGCATTTCTGGACGCGGGTAACGGACTTCGGGATCGACGAGGTCGACTTGATCAAGCTCGATTGCGAAGGGGCCGAGTACTTGATCGTCTCCGAGCTATTGGCTTTAGGTCTGATGGACCGTATCGGCTGGATCCGTGGCGAATGGCACAGCCGCAAGGACAATCTGCTGCTAGCCAATCTGCTGGGCCAGACGCACGTCTTCAACATCGATCCGAACTATCCTCACTCGGTGGGGATGTTCGTGGCGCATCGTGCGATTAGTTAGTCATCATAAACCAAACACTTCCTTGAAATAGTATTGCGATTTGAAACTGCGTTGAATGATCATGAGCCGAGAACTATCTTCCGGGCCAGTCCGGATCCCCTGGAAGCACAAGTGTCTTTCCCTTCAATTGATACGCGAGTTCATTCTTTATGAGCTTTCGACACTCATTGATTGCCGTCAAGTCCAACCCAAAAATCTTTGGAACTACATGATCTAGCTCTCGGAGAAGAATGACCGCATCCGATCTCTGCCCTAAGGATTTCATGGTTGCTACTGCAACATCACTTCGTTGATGAGCAAGAAATGCTTGATCCCAAGCAATACGGATAATCTGAATCGCGGTCTGCATCGCTCCTTCAGCATTAACGCCTGAGTTAGAAATCCAGCTGAAAACAGAGACAAGAGGCCCCTTCTCTACATTCCAACGACCTCTCTTTATCGCGAGTTCGAAAACTGACTGATCAAGACGAGTAAAACGGTAATCAAAGATGATCAAACTCAAAAGTGCCTCCGACCGCTGCTCCGCAGTCATTAGATTTCTTTCAAATAGCTTGTCGACTGCTACTGCCGTCCAGATTCGCGAAGGGGGCGTAATGCCTTCAAGGAAACCTTGACTAGCAATCGCGAAGTCATCTGTCCACAAGACTGCATCATGTGCGATTGCAGTCCCCAATGACTCTACGGTTGCATCATCAAACATCACGCCCAACCGATCTCTGTGATCTTTCGATAATTCCGCCAGCCCTAAACCACCAACTTCGGTGGTGTTGCCTTTCACCCAATCGATAAAAGCCGACAAAGAATCCTTCGCAAGTTGGATGTCCGCGTCAGTTCGCTCTTGAAACACAAGACGATTCCGAACGGATGTAGCGAACATGCTGGCGTGAATCCTGGCTTTAGGATCTCGTAATTGATCTCTGAAACAATCCAAAGCACCAGTGGAAACGATGTAGCCTTCACCAAGTATGATCCCTTTCGAGGTCTCCCATACACCAAGAAAAAACAAGGTCGCCAATGCAGAAGGGTCGATGACCACCTTTTTCTCGCTTTCGAGTGCCGCGATAGCACTCGCGTACTCCTCTTCAGTGCCGGCGCAGCAGCGAATTGGCAGCTCTGCGTGGTTAGCGAGATAGCCAATTGAATCGAGTAGAGGCTGCTTTATCAGCTGTGAAAACATGCTGACTGATAATGGCTCTCTCCGGTAAAGCGACTCAATCTCCTCTCGTGGTTCGTTCATGCGCGAAAGGGTCGCAAGAAAGTCCTCAACATCTAGATCGCCATTTTTTAATTTCTTGAACTTGAACGCCTGGATAAAAGGAACGTCCGGAAATCGCTCCTCCCAGTTCTGCAACGAATCACGCATGCGAAATTCAATTTTCCCAAGGATCGACTGAATAACGCCTATTCGGTCTTGAATTCCCCTTCGAATAAAAAACTGCTCACCGACTCGCTTACCATATAGTTCACGTGCGACATCCGATGTTGGCAGATACTCATTACGGCTCGGGGCGGGGTTTGGTCCATCTTCGATGATAATCCACTTCGGCTGTGACTCATCGCTCTCCAAGTAGGAAACGGAACATCCAGGCTCAATGACCTCAATCGATGGAAACTGTACTTCAGAGCTCGGACCAGCAATTGCCAATAAGCACATATGCGATTGCGCTTCGTCGAAGTTATTTCGAACGACCTCGTATGCGTAGTTTATGCCGGCCCGGCGATCTGGCCCCTCTGCCAATATCAGTGCCGCATTACATGCCTCGCTTAGGTTGCTCGTTGTTGCGACGGGAAGCAGGTTCGTGTCGTAAGTAACGAGTGAAGGAATACCCAAACGTTTTCCGATGATTGACTTGCGTAGCCGAAGACTTCTTCGGAACTCGTCATCTTGAATTCGCGAGAGGTACAATTCTATTAGCTCTACTGCACGCTTAAGCTCATTCACTTGTTCGAGCGTTGCGATCTCTACCTCACAGATTGGGATTGTGAAAACCCCCTTGCTTCTCACTGACTCACATAGGCTGATGATGTACTTGTATTCTTCCGCTTTCCACGCAGAGCTGAGTGCAAGTTCGACGCCATCACTGAATGCCGCAAGGTTGGGAATCAATCGGTATACATCAACAGCCTCTTGTTGTTTGTCCAGTCGAGCAAGCAGGTCTGCGAGCTTATAAAGCACTGTCGCGGCTGTACATTCTGTGACAAGTGATTTGGCTTGCAATGCATGCACTTTTGCATTCGAAAGTTCTTTTGCGCTGGCATAGCACGATGCTTTAAGCAAGGACACATACGCTAACGGGAGCTCGCTACCGTACTTGCTGATTGCCTCTTCTGCTTTAGCAAGGAGGGACTGTTTACCGAACGCCTCCACTAGCGTCAGAAGTGCTTCAAAAGTAAAACAGCTCTTTCTCGTTGAGTCGATATTCAATGCCGCTAGCAAAAAATCGCAGGTTTTCTCCAGATCTCCTTGACCATTCCGACTTAACAGCAGCCTTCCGAGCAGGATCTTTGACTGACAGAGCGGGCCCGCGCTGTCAATTGCAGCGAGGTGCTTGATGGCTTGCTCATGCTTGCCATGGCTAACAAGAAATAGGCCAAGTTGAAAGCGAATTTCTTGATCATCAGGCAAAATCTCGTTTGCGGAACGCATGTCAGCTTCTGCTTCGTCATTTCGATTGAGCGATTCATAGGCGAATGCGCGATGATACTTAGAATAGCCTATCGAAAACCTGTTAGATCCCTCGTGAGCGATAAAATCTGTTAGCAGAGAGACCGCTTCGTTCGCTTGCTTTTGCACATCTTCAGCTGCACACTCAATTCGCCCCATCTTTCCATTTATGGACTTGCTGGCAAGGATCGCTCCAAGACGCATCTTTGGATGCCGGCTTGAACTATCCAGGCACATTAGCGTTCTTGCATACGACTCGGCTTTAGAGAATTCCATTCTCTTCGCTGCGTGCAGAGACAAAGCGTCCAGGATTTCGAATGAAGATCGCAGGTGAACTGGAATTTCACCTGCTAGTTCGTCGGTGCTTATTGAATCCGCCGACACCTTAATGAAAACTGCTCGCGCCATCAGATTGCCAGGGAAATCCTTTATGCAACATTTCGCAATTCGTATTGCGTCTTCATTTTTTCCCTGCAGAAAGTATACCGTCGCTTCAAGTGACAAACGTTCCTCGCCTGGTGCAAGATACTGGATCGCTTCGACGTAACCATCGACCGCCGCTGAACAATCTCCTTTTTGATTGAATGCATGGCCTATATTAGCCGCAATTCGGTATTTCTCTCGATCAGACAGCGCATGCCAGTGTCGTCGCTTTAGCTCCTTGAGTTTTTCGATGGCGATGTCCGGCTTCGCTTCTTTGAGGTAGGACGCGGCGACGTCTATTTCCGGATTGAAGTCAGATACGGTTTGCTGCAGAGAAATGTTGATCTGGTTGCCTTTACCGCTGACTTTCCCGAAGTTCACCTGCTGAGAACCGCTCTCAGCCTTTGGAGAGTTGTTGTTCGAAAAAAGCTGTATTCCGAAGAGCTTGATCAATGACTGCCATCGATTTGGTTCGCGGATCAGGTAATCGAAGCGCAGTAAAATGACTGCGATCACCGTGCATGCGAGGTCGAATGACCAGCTTACTTCATTCGAAAGCTTGAAAAGTGGACTATCTTTGATTTGCGGAATCCAGACTTGGATACTTGGAATGCCTCTAACTGAGATCCAACTGGCGATGATCGCATTGTATGCCAACTTGTAGCGATACAGCGGATTGAAGACGAAGGCACCGATAAAAGCAGTCAGTGCGATTGCGACAACAGCGATCCCATAGCGATGCGGAAGCAAAATTGCGACAGTAGCCGTTGAGACGAGGCAAGTTGCAACAACTAGTGAAACCAACCACCAAGGTTGTTGGTTTCTCGGAGACTTCTCATGCGTGTCAATGTCCGCCATCCCGTTCCCCCAGATCCGCTGTTTTCCCGTGATTTCGCCGCATCCTGAACCCCACCGAGTGACTTGCTAGCTATCCCTGATCGACAATCATAACGAAGTTTGGTAAGGTTTGTAATGGAGGGTTCCCTCCGAGTGGCGGTAGCAAACAAGGATCAGAAGAATGGAAAACCTAAAAGACTTTCTCCGGATATCGGAGGCTGCGGATTACCTCGGCGTGTCGCCAAATACGCTTAGAAACTGGGTAAACGCAGGCAAACTAGCGGCCGGCAGGCATCCCATGAACGGATACCGCCTGTTTCGGCGTGAAGACCTGCAGAAACTCCTGGACCAAGTGGCCAATCGAGTTGAGCCGCATGTTTCGAAGCCTCGGTAGCTCAGGCAAACTTCCGAGCGGCATTCATCAAAACACCCGATAATTTTACTAGCGACCCCTCAATGATCGAACTTCAACTTCGCGACGAATTCAAAGGCAAGAAGCTCAAAGGAACTACGGTCGACTTTACCAATCAGTCGCAAACCGGTGCGTTGCAACAGAACGCGAAAGACTTCTTGCGTATCACGTACCCTTCATTTGATTTGCTCAAAACCATCGAGGCGACCAGCCCTGGGCAATCGCGCCCGCTGGCGCTTATTGGATCCCGTGGGCAAGGTAAATCGCACTTGATGGCAGCCTTATTCCATCTGTGCATGAATCCTGTGGAAGGTCGCGAGTGGCTTGACCAATGGTCGCACACGCTTGGTGATCCCAAGCTGAAACAATTGCAACTGCGAACCGATTGTCATGTCATCGCGGAAAGTATGCACTTGCAGCGTTATCAATACCTGTGGGACGTCATTTTCGACAACCATCCCAAAGGAGAAGTGTATAGAGGCATCTGGAATCATGCTGGGGACGACAAAACCGACGTTCCGAGCTACGACCTGCTGATCAAGATGTTTCAAGAAAAGCCGACGATGTTTATCGTTGACGAATTCCAAACTTGGTTCGAAGGGCTAACGAACACAAAGCAACATCCTCGCCGCAACTGGGCATTCAACTTCATCCAGATCCTCTCGGAAATAGCACAATGCAATCCAGAACTCCTCGTGCTGGCGGTTTCGGTTAGGGACGGCAA
>JBEICB010000101.1:0-17890 GCA_040373655.1 Pirellula sp.
CCTGCTCTTGTGCGATGGCTTCGGCTCGTCGTTGTTCTGCTTGTGCTCGGGCCATCCGAACGTCGGCTTCTGCTTGGTCGGCACGCAAGCGTGCGCCGATGTTTTGTCCTACTTCAATGTGTGCGATATCAATTGAGACGATTGTAAATGCGGTTTGGTTGTCCAAACCGCGTTTCAGAACGGTGCGAGCGATTAGGTTTGGATTTTCGAGGACGGCGAGGTGAGTTTCGGAAGATCCTATGGAGCTGATGATACTCTCACCGACTCGTGCGATAACCGTTTCTTCGGTAGCTCCACCAATGAGTTGTTCGAGGTTGGTTCGCACTGTAACGCGGGCTTTGACTTTCAGTTCGATTCCGTTTTTCGCGATTGCTGAGAGAAACCCGCTGGGGTTGTATCTTGGATCAGGGCAATCGATCACGCGTGGGTGCACTGAGGTTCGGACTGCATCGAGGACGTCGCGACCTGCGAGATCGATTGCAGCTGCACGATCAAAATCAAGGTCGATCCCCGCGCGGTGTGCAGCGATGATGGCGTTAAGCACGTTCATGACGTTTCCGTCTGCCAAATAGTGGGCTTCGAGCCGTTCGGTGCTAATTCCGTTTGTTCGGTCGATATCCAGTCCCGCTTGGGCTGCCATGATCTTTGCATTGACGACCACAGAGGATCGGACTTGGCGAAAGTACATTCCGATCAAGCTCGACATGGAGACGTCGGCACCACTCATCATGGCTTGAAGCCACAGGCTACCGAAGTTCCAGAGAACAGCGATGCAGATCAGGGCGACAAGTCCGAGAAACCCGAGGAGCACCATGGAGATGATGCTTTGGGAGTTCATTCTTGCTTGCGCGAGTAGCAGACTGTTGCAGTGGTTGAGCAAATCGCAATGGTTAATCAGGTTTGCGGTGATGCTGGAGTGCATGAGAGGGTCTTCAGGGCTTGGGATGTATAAATGGGTATTAAACCATGGGTTTATTGGGGGCGTATCGACCGGGAAGCGAGACAGATCATCCCGGGCAAGCCTTTATTTATGATCCTTCAAAACGTGGGTGATTGTAACGGATAATCCGTGAAATTTGTGGTGTTTAAGGGTTTCGGGTGGATAAGTGGGATTGGGTGGGGAAAAAAGGGTCGAACCGAAGCTAGTTTTGGATCGTACCGAAGGAATTCCCGAGAGTGTCTCTGGGGATCCCCTCTGACCACCGGCCCTCTTCTGTGTAGACTGATCGATGACACCATCCGAACTTCCAGGAATTTTTGCGATTCCGCAACTCTTCGCAATCACTGACTTTTGGATGGCAAGATGGCTGACTCCGATGTGGTTTTTGGGCGTTGGTGTGACGCTCGGACTTCTGACCCTAGCAATATTGTTAGGGATTTTTTACGTATTGTCGAAAATCCCGATCTTTGATGTGTTTCGCAAGACGGGTATCGCGCACGGAATTGCTGCTGCGTTAACCCTTCTAGGGACCGGCTTGGTGGCCCGTGAGCTGTATTTGACTTACCAGTCTGCCGGTACTCCGTTGGCTATGGACGAGTTTTGGCTTATCACCGCCGCGATTGGAATTGTCTTCGCTATCTTCGCTTGGGCATTGATGTTCTGTACGTCCTCGCGGTTCATGATGGAAGTTCGTTCATTGCTTTTTGAGGGCATTGGATTCTTGCTGCTTTGTGCATTCGGGTTGTTGGGCCTCATTGGCCTAGCCTGTACTCCGTTGATAGACAATCCGGGTGGCGCCTTTGCGAGCTTGCCGCAATTCATTTATTTGAAGCCTACTTCGCAGACCTTCACATTGCCCGGTGTATCAGGGGACGAAGACTCTCCGTTTACGAAATTGGAAGTCCGGTACGATCCGCGAACGGTCAGCTCGATCGAAGTGCGATCGAATAAGAACTTGATTTTGGGGGATGGTCCAACGATTGCAGACTTCCGAACTCAGGGGTTCCGAATCGAGAATGACGTTCCGTACCAGTGGGGCCGAGCGATGGGGCCCGATAAGTCCCCTTTGGCTCTGGTTCAGGGGGCTGAAGTGTACGCGCAGAACCAAGAGTTTGGTGAAGCTACAGTTGAGATCCGCATAGCAAGTATTCCGCCGGTTCCAGAGTCGCTGACCTTCTTGTCGGTTGCGTTCATGACCACAGTGATCGGTTTGTTGTTTTTCTTGATGCAAGCGGTTTCTCCAAAGACAGCGGCCATTGCACTTGCTGCCGCGAAGAGCGAATTATCTCAACCACTGCCGTTGATCCTGATGTTGGTGGTCGGACTAGCGATATTGTTGTTTATTTTCTTGCCATTCCATACATTTGGCGAAGATATCAAGTTGCTGAAAGACTGCGGTATTACGCTGATATTGGTGGCGGCAACTTTCCAAGCTGTTTGGTCTGCCAGTACTTCGGTGAACGAAGAGATCGAAGGTCGAACTGCTTTGACGCTTCTGAGCAAACCGATACATCGCCGTTCGTTCATCGTCGGCAAGATGCTTGGAATTTTCTGGGTGGTGTTCTTCATGTTCTTGGTGCTCGGTTCGATCGAGCTGTTTGCGGTGGCGTTTAAGCCAATTTATGACGCGCGGGAGTCTTCGTTAGATCAGCCGGACTGGCGGCAATGCCACATGGAGATGATGCGAACCATTCCAGGATTGGCGATGGCGTTTTTCCAAAGTGTAGTGCTCGGTGCGATTGCTGTCGCCCTTGGCACGCGTTTGCCGTTGGTGGCGAACTTTGCTGTTTGCTTTGCGATCTACATGCTAGGGCACTTAACGCCGACGATTGTTGCAAGTGCCCAAGGTGGATTGCCACTTGTCGAGTTCTTCTCAGAACTCATCGCGTCGGTAGTACCGAACTTGAGTTTGTTCTCGATGGAAGCCGCGATCGATGCGGATGTGGTGGTGCCTTGGAGCGTACTCGCAAGCGTTCTGGTCTACACCACAATTTATTTCGTGCTCGCGACCTTGTTAGGATTGTTGCTGTTCGAAGATCGCGACTTAGCCTAGTGGCGAAATCTGTTTCTGGGTCAGTTTACGAGATTGCTTGTTGAGATGACAAAGACGCTGGTGGTGTGCTATCCGACGGAACAGAGGCACTTAGACGCAATTCAGCGTGTTGCCCCGGGCTTTGAGATTGTTGTTGCAGACCAGGATACGATTCCGACGAAGATTTTTCTGGCGGACATCTTCGTCGGGCATGCGAAAGTGCCAGTGGATTGGGATAAGGTTGTTGCCGCAGGTCGGTTGAAATTTATCCAGTCTTCTGCGGCTGGGTTAGACCATTGTCTTGCACCCTCAGTGATTGAATCACCCATCATTGTGTGCAGTGCTTCAGGGCTGTTTGCCGACCAAGTTGCCGAGCAGACGATGGCATTATTGCTTGGGTTGCTTCGCGGGATACCGATCTTTTATCGGCAACAGCAACTCCATGAGTTCATTCGTCGACCAACGGCTGATTTGCATGGAAAACGGGTTGGGATTGTTGGATTAGGTGGTAATGGTCGTCGGCTTGTGCCTATCCTTGAGCCGTATCGTGTTCGAATTCGAGCAACAGATTACTTTCCTGAGCACAAGCCACCTCAAGTTGAGGAGTTGTTACCTCATACCGAGTTACTCTCGCTGGCTGCCTGGTCCGAAGTTTTGATTTTGACACTTCCTTTGAATGCTTCGACCCGTGGGGTGATCGATGCAAAGGTCTTTGAGGCGATGCCCTCCGGGGCTTGGTTGATCAACGTTGCACGTGGGCAATGTGTTGACGAAATGGGGCTGATTGCGGCATTGGAGAGTGGGCACTTGGCTGGTGCAGGTTTAGATGTCACGGCTACCGAGCCCCTTCCTAAGGACAGTCCTTTATACGATCATCCGAACGTATTGATTACGCCACATGTTGGGGCACCGTCCGGACCTCGATACGACGACTCGACCCGTTTGATATGCGAAAACCTTCGGCGGTATTTGGGTGGTGAGTCACTTTATAACGTAGTGGACAAGCGACTAGGGTTTCCTCATCCGAGCGTATTGTATTCGGTACAATAGGCGAATGCTTGATGCACAAAACCTTTCATCGTTCGGCCAACTTTGTCTGGCGAGCTTCCTTGTTTTATTCGTCCTAGCCTTGGCCTTTCTCGGCTCACGCTTTGGAGGGAAACTCGCTAGTGGTTCGGATTATTTTGTTGCTAGCCGAAGTGTACCGTTGGGATTATCTGTGCTGGCTCTGCTTGCAACGTGGTTTGGTTCATCGTCGGTCGTTGAAGCTTCTACCAAGATGTATGAAACAGGGTTGCGCGGAGTCATTCTCGATCCAGTAGCTTGCGGCGTTACTTTGATATTCACGGGTTGGTTGTTTGCAGAGCCTTTTTGGAAAACGGGTTGTTCGACCGTCGCGGAGTTACTTCGCGGAGAGTTCGGAAGTGTGGCGGAGTGGATCAGTTGCGCGATCCAAGTTCCTTCGTTTTTCCTTTGGATCGGTGCGCAATTTCTGGCGATGGGACAATTACTCGAGTCATCCCTTGGAATGAACGAGTTTCAGGGAGTCATTCTCGCAGCGATTGCGACGATGGCGGTGGTTGCCTGGGGAGGAATGTGGGCTGTGACTTGGGCAAACGCGATCATGATTGTCGTATCGTTGCTCAGTGTGTTGGTGTTAGTTGCTGCAACGGCGTTGCATGTTGGCCAAGGAGACTGGTTCAATGGAATTGCGAGGGTGGTGGATGAAGCACCGAAGGGTGCTTTTGATCTTGATTTCTCGACTTGGACGAATGGTCTAGCCATCGTAGGAGTGTTTTTGACCGGGCTATTTGGCAACGTCCCAGGACAAGACATCCAGCAGCGAGTCGCTTCTGCTCGCACGGCTCGCACTGCGAGGTGGACGTGTATCATCGCTGGATTGTTGTACTTGCTATTCGGTTTGGTTCCCATTTATTTGGGGTTAGCTGCACGATACTTATTTGCAGAGAAATTGGACGACGATCAGTTACCGATCAATGAGGTAGCAAACCTGGTATTGAGTGAGCCGTTGCAGATTGTGCTCATCATCGGCATGTTTAGTTTGTGCCTCGCTGTTGCTGCGGGTGCGACTCTTGGGCAGGCCACATTGGTATCGGAAAGCTTTTTGAAACCGTTGACGAAGCGAGCGGAAGTTTCCGTATGGGGAGGTCGACTCAGTGTGGTCGTGGTGATTGTTGGATCTGCGTTGGTGGCGATTTCGGGGGAGTCGATTATGGGGCTCCTGGAATTGTCGCTTGTGCTGGTCTTTGTGTCGTTATTTGTACCGATGTGTATCGCGCTATTTTGGTCGAATCGGCGCGGCTTAGAAATTGGTGCTCCTCGCTCATCTCCCCGCTCCTCTTTGGGGATAGCGACCATGGTAACGGGGCTGGGTGCTTGGATGGTTACAAGCCTCTGGCAGACATGGGCCGGGGAAGAGTTAGTGTTTCCCCCCGGCCTTATCGGATTCGTTTCCAGCGTGGCGGTAGGATTGCTTTTCTACCGATTAGACAGAGGAGTTTCGACTTCGGTTGCGGCGTAAGCGTCGGTAGGTCCATCCGGAGGCGAGCGATCCGAGAAGCAGCAAACTGCTTGGCTCTGGGACTGCAGAAAACTCAAGTTGATCCATTGCGAAATAGGCGGGGGTGTTCATACCAAAATTGCCAACATCGCTTGAGGTCAACGCGAACTTCAGTGAGTCGACCGTGCCGAGGCTTGCTAAGTTAACCCGGGTCCAGTTTTCCACGATGTAGTCATCGGCTGAGTTTGCGGAACGGAAGTCGGCGAGGTAGAAGTCAAATTTGTTGGTCAAATTACCGCCGCGAAAGCCCTGTAGCTCAAGCTTGAAGAAGTCTGCATCGTTACCAGAGGTACCCCCGAATTTTTTAGCGAAATCGTCACCGTCTCGCATCGAGAAATAGTTGTAGGCGGTATTGGTAAGATCCACCGTAGTGAGTTGAACTTCGGCGCCAAAAGTGATCACGGCATCACCAGCTGCAGCGTTGTATATAACAGCGTAATGTTCTGATCCTTCGCTACCGATCCCCGGTCTTGCCGCATACTGGTTTTCATAACCTGGAACGTTTCCTGCGGTAACTCGCGAATAGGAAAAACCTGACCAGTACGAGTAATTGAATTGCGAATCGAATGTAAAGGAGTTGGAGAAATGAACGCTGCCACTTTGCCAACCTTGGGAGTTGGTCGTATTGGAGCCTAAATCCCCGTTGTAATACCTTTGCGCCGAACCTTGACTATAGATGGTCTTCCCTTCGAATCCGATGATCTCCGCATGGAGGCAAGGGGATAGGAACGCGAGTAGACTTGTGATAACTGGAAACGCAATTTGCCATCGCTGCAACGCGAAGCGATAACGAAAATTCGAGTGCATGAAACCGGACTTTCTAGGTACGAGTTGTAGCCTGAGTCGGTGGTAACATCAGCACGGGGGTACACGATTTCCTATCGTGTCCGACGCGGGACGTTTTGGCTTTGACCCTGGCTAGTCCAACACTCGGAAGTCAACAAAGATGCTTCCGAAACCATCCACCGCAGGTGCCTCAATCTCGGGAGGCGATGGACTGCGATTTCGCAAGGTAGGTCTTCTGACTTATCGTCATCCATTGCCTCGATGCCTTCTCGGAATCCGGACCCGTCACTCGATTTTGCGGGTCGAAGTCCAATGGCAAACTTCGTATGGAAAGTTAATTCTAGAAGGAGGCAATGTCGGTGCTACTCTAGGGTGCCTAGGGTTTCACAGACGATTTACAGCGGCCGGACCGTCCCGGAATTGCACCGGAGTTCCCTGTTGTCTAACGAGCTTCAATGCTCGAGAGTCACCTTACGCTGGCAACCAAAATACACCAAATCTTGTGGGTGTCAATCCGCTGAAGGTTGCGTCTTTGGCTCCCAAATTCGCTTCTGCTGTGCTTCTAGAAAGCCTTGATTCGTAGGCCTTATTTTCCAATATTCCAACTTTTTGATTGTGGTAGTAGTGCCGACGGAAAAAGCTCGAATCGATCTTCCTTGGGAATACTCGGGATACCAGCCGACCATGGCTTGGCGGCCGCTTACGAAGACTTCAACCATCGATCGGTCGAGATAGATCGTTAATTGGATGTCTTCGTCGTCTGGAAGATCCTCGACTGAAAAAGGAGCATCGGCGGTCCCGACTCGCAACGTTTGCGTTTCAGGGCGAAATAAGATCGGTAGTCCCTGATTCGCTGCGCCATCGGCAGCATCGGACGCATAGACGCTGACTCCAAAAAGTTTTCCCAGCAACTCTTTTTTAGAGAGCGTTAGCTGAATCTCCATTGCGTCGGAGTCTATGTCGATCAGTTTTTTTCCCACAGGATTCGAGTTCGCTAGGAGCGAACGAATTGCCGGTTCAACTTTGATATCGCCTTGCGATTTAGGCTCATCCCTGAGTGACTGTAACTCTCGCGCAGGATGAATTCTCAGTTGTTCTTTGGCATCCAAAGTAAGTTCGCGAGGAAGTGTTTGTATGGTGAGATTGCTCATGTGTCCGTCATTGCGATCGATCGTGGCGCACCAAGCCCACATGACTCGGCGACCGTCTGCAGTAAGCACACTTTCGGGGGCAAAAACATCTGCTCGCCAAGACTCCCTGCTAAAAAGGCTCTGGTTTTCTCGTCTCCAATTCATTCGTCCATGTTGCTCGGGGATGAATTGCTCTTTTTCCTTATCCCAATTTCCGACATAGTAGCGGCATCCCAAATCATGGCTTATGCACAACAATACCCATTTCTCTCCAAGCTTAAAAAAGTTGGCACAGGAAATGTCTTCTCCTTTCGCAACGTCGGGCAGATCATGGCTGAGAAATGGGCCGACATAGGACCATGTCTTGAGGTCCTTCGATTTGAGGAGAGGTGGGTTGTCGCCTCCAGAAATTGCATAGTACGTTCCATCAATTAGAAAACAATCTGGGTCCCAATGTTGTATTTCCATGGGAGTACCATCAGGTTTACGTACATCGACAGGATATGGTTTTTCCCATTCACTGAGCTGTCGATTTTTAGCGATCGCTATCTGATTGCGTCCCGACGACTCACCGTGATAGATCACCGCCGGTTGCCCTTCGAGTGTTGTGAATCCAGTTCCACTAAACATGCCGTGGCCCGTGAAGGCAGGCTGTAGCTTGGTGGGCTGCCAAGTCCAATGCAGCAGATCCGGACTGGTGACGTGGACAAATGAAAACGAACGACGTTCCTTCCAAGGGTGCTGCAGTATGTAGTGCAAGTGGTAAGTTCCGTCGATGCAGTAGGCTGCATTCGGATCCCCGGGAAGACTTTCTCCCCCAGGGTGCATCAAGTGGAACTGAAGCGTCGATGCAGCCGGTGGCGTATTTGCCCCTTGTGGGTCTTGGGCGAGCCCACTGCCCTGCCCTGCCCCAAACGCAATGCTTGCGGCTGTAAAGAGAAACGAAAGGTTCACTCGACGAGTAAACGGATGGCTGTGTGGTGTGATGTGTCGCATTCGATGAAGTATCGTTCGACTTGAGTCTGCTTGCAACTACACTGCCGAAAGCTAAAGGTGACCGCTAAACGAAAACCACCCGGAGCTGGCGCAATCCGGCTCAAGGGCCATCCGGAGTTGGTGCTAGAGGAAAAAAAGAAAGGACGGCCATTGGGCCGCCCCTTTCGGTGATTCTTGTCATCGAGGATGACAGTGGATCCGCTAAGTCAAAGCTTTAACGCTTCGAGACCGTCTTGGATTTGGTGGCCGACTTGGCCCCCTTCGTTTCCTTAACGACCTTCGCCTTTGGCGCCTGTGCTGGATGACGCAAAGCGGCTTGTGCTGCTGCGAGGCGAGCGATTGGAACTCGGAACGGGCTGCAGCTGACGTAGTTCAAGCCGATCATATGGCAGAACTCGACGGAGTTTGGATCTCCACCGTGTTCACCGCAGATACCGATCTTGAGATCGTTGCGTGTCGAGCGGCCTTTCTCAACGCCGATCTTCATCAATTGACCTACACCGCCGCGATCAATGCTCGCGAATGGGTTGGCCTTGATGATTTCCAACGCTTGGTAGCCTGGCAAGAACGAACCGGAGTCGTCACGGCTCATGCCCAAAGCGGTTTGGGTCAAGTCATTCGTACCGAAGGAGAAGAACTCGGCGGTTTCAGCGATTTCGTCTGCCGTCACAGCACCGCGAGGTACTTCGATCATCGTGCCGACGCTGTACTGGAACTTCTTGCCGCAGGCCTTCATAACTTCAGCAGCAACTCGGTGAACGATTTCGACTTGGAGATCGAGCTCTCGCTTGAAACCGACAAGTGGAACCATCACTTCTGGCTTGACTTTGGTACCTTCCTTCAACACGGTAACCGCCGCTTGGAAAATCGCCCGAGCTTGCATCTCGGTGATTTCTGGGCGAAGGATACCGAGGCGGCAACCGCGGAAGCCGAGCATTGGATTGAACTCATGGAGTTCATGAACCATTTTCGCAACTTCGGCAACGGTCGTACCGAGTTGCTTGGCGACTTCTTCTTGGCCCTTCTTGTTGTCGGATTGTGGCAAGAATTCGTGCAATGGTGGGTCGAGCAAGCGGATGCAAGCTGGGAGACCATCAAGAGCGCGGAAGATACCTTCGAAGTCCTTTTGCTGGTATGGCAATAGGGTTGCCAATGCGCTCTTGCGAGCTTCGTCGCTCTTGGCCAAGATCATTTGGCGCACAGCGATGATACGATCCCCTTCGAAGAACATGTGTTCTGTACGGCACAATCCAATACCTTCAGCACCGAAGGCAACCGCGTTGAGAACTTGGTCCGGTTGGTCTGCGTTGGTGCGCAGTCCGAGCGAACGGTACTTATCGGCAAGCTTCATAATGAAGTCGTAGTATTGGAAGACCTTCGAATCCTTTGGCTTGAGGGTCTTGCCTACGAGAACTTGCTTGAGTTCGCTATCGGCTGTGTCGATCTTACCGTGGAAGACTTCGCCGGTCGTTCCGTTGATGCTGATGGAGTCTCCTTCCTTGAGCGTCACGCCTTTGCACTTGAGAACGCCCTTGTGGTAATCGATTTCGATGTCCCCTGCACCGGCGACGCAAACCTTACCCATTTGGCGGGCAACGAGAGCGGCGTGGCTGGAAACACCACCGCGTGCGGTGAGGATCCCATCCGCAGCGATCATTCCTCGAAGGTCTTCTGGGCTGGTTTCGATCCGAGCCAAAACAACGTTGTGTCCCTTAGCTGCCAATTCTTCTGCTTTGCCAGCGGTGAAGACGACAGAGCCGGAAGCGGCACCAGGGCCAGCTGGCAAACCAACAGCCATCAAGCGTCCGTCTTTCTTTGCCTTGTCGTAAGCCTTGGTATCGAAAATCGGCTGCAGGAGTTGGTTGAGAGCCTCTGGATCCCCTGACTTGATCGCATGTTCTGGGGTCATCAGCTTTTCTTTGACCATGTCGTGAGCGATTTTCACGTAAGCCAGTGCGGTTCGCTTGCCGTGACGTGTCTGAAGCATGTAGAGCTTCTTTTTTTCGATCGTGAATTCAAAGTCTTGCACGTCACCGAAGTTCTTTTCGAGAGTTTTGCGGACTTCGACGAGCTCTTTGTAAGCTGGCCCGAGGATCTTGTCCTTAGCCATATCGGAGATCTTCAATGGAGTTCGCACGCCAGCAACGACGTCTTCACCTTGAGCATTGACCAAGTATTCGCCGTAGAAGACGTTTTCGCCGTTGGCTGGGTCACGGGTAAAGGCGACACCCGTTGCGCAGTCTTCGCCCATGTTACCGAAGACCATGCTCTGAACATTGACTGCGGTGCCCCATTCGTCGGGAATGCGGTACTTTTGACGGTAGAGGATCGCTCGTTCGTTCATCCAAGATCCAAACACAGCTTGCACTGCACCTTCGAGTTGCTTCATCGGCTCGTTGGGGAACGCTTTGCCAGTTCGCTCTTTAATGAGCTTCTTGTATCGCTTCACGAGCTCCTGTAGATGAGCAGCGGTTAGATCGGTGTCTTCTTTGACGCCGACTTCATGCTTCAATCCGTCCATTACTTCTTCGAACGGTTCGTGATCGTTTTCGTTCTTCTTTTGAACACCCATGACGACGTCGCCGTACATCTGAATGAACCGGCGATAGGAGTCCCAAGCGAAGCGAGGGTTGTTTGTCAAAGCAGCGAGCCCTTCTGTCGCTGCATCGTTGAGTCCGAGGTTGAGGATCGTGTCCATCATCCCGGGCATCGAATCGCGAGCACCGGAACGAACCGATACGAGCAATGGGTTCTTGGTGTCGCCGAACTTCTTACCAGATTCCTTCTCAAGCCACTTTACGGCTTTTTCGAGTTCGGTCGGAAGTTCTGCTGGATATTTGCGTCCGTTCTTGTAATAGTTCACACAGACTTCTGTGGTGATGGTGAAGCCGGAGGGAACGGGGAGACCAATTTTGGTCATTTGGGCCAAGTTTGCCCCTTTGCCCCCCAACAGAGCTTTCATGTCTCCGCCGCCATCGGTTTTGGATTTGCCAAAGAAGTAAACGAGTTTGTTTGCCATAGCCGAACGCAACGCTCCCAGAAAATGTGCAAAAATCAAAGGGCCTAACGGTGTCTTGTCACCGCACAAGTCTCCCATATACCAAGGTCGCAAGTTTAAGCCTACCCTGAAAAATCGTCAATTACCTCAAGGATTTCCAAACCGTGCGAAGTGATGCTGAAATCGACCATCTGCAAGCCATCAGGGGGGATAATATTTCACAAAGACTTCGCATGATTCGAACAGATCGCCGCAAGCAGCCTCACTTTGTTTTCCCGATGATTTTCGGGTTCTTTATATGCTCTTGGATCCCTGTGGCCATGAGTCAGCAACTTCCTGTCGAACCCCTTCCCTCGCCAACTTCGAATACTCAGGACTTGCGCGAAGAGTACCGCAGCGTCGAATTAACCGATTCGCAAACCCTCGTAGCCCTTTCTCAGCATTGGAAGTCCTATCAGCTTATCGACACGATCGGGAAACCCGTCAGGCTGCCACCATCGGATGTTTCGGCTGCCATGGAAAACCAGCTGGAAATCGGAACCAAGCCGATAGCCTTTGCTAGGCTGCGGTTCGAGCCAGAGCTTCCAGCCGATGTCGTGGTCAGTGGGAAGGTGTTGGCTACTTTTAACGGTGGTGAAATTTCGGAATGGGGGGTGGGATTGGAAGGGAAGGCGGCCCGTTTACGCGTGCTCGTGACTAGTAAACCTGGGACGGATTGGCAATTCTCCACCCGCGTGCTGCTCGACACGTCAGAGACTGGCTCGGGTGTCACAAGAGGGCTGGAGATTCAACCAAAGACTGTCATCGAAGTGATCAAGCGATTGCAAACCTATGATCGCTGGTTGCTAGAGTCTTCCGAGGAGTGGAAGTCACTCAGTGCGGCGCAACGCGGACGCGATGCCGCAGATGCGTTATCGCGATCTAGGCTTCTCGGAACTCGGCAAAAGGAATCGGAACGTTCTCTGAGACGATGGCTGGAAATAGAAGCGATTTCAAAGCCTCTCTTTGAGCGAGGGTATCTCGATCTCGTCGTACAAGTCGGGGAGCGATCGCAGAAGGACGAAGCGCAGTGCACTAGCGGGTCTGCAGATCGAGTCGAACCAGAAGAAGATCAGCCGGCCCAAGTGTTGGATAGCGCGATTGACAAGTAGAGAAACCCCATTTGTTCTGAGGCTCAAGTACCACGGGCACCGGAGCGTCAATGTGTCGGTGGATATAACCGAGTTGTCAATCGATAGCATGACTATTGATTGCGTGACTTTCAGCGTGGGATTTGGTATCTTATAGTGACATTCTTGAGGATTTCGCGGTGAAAAACGAGGCTGATTGATGAGTACAGGCGAAGGGGTTAGTAATTCGTTGGGGACCGTACGAGGAAGGGACTACCCGACGCTTCGGCAATTTACCGTATTCCTGGAGAATCGTGTCGGTCAGCTTCGAGATGTTGTGCGAAGGATCGAAATTTCGGGGAATCGTATTCTTGCCTTTTCGATCAGCGACTCCGCCGAATGTGCTTTCGTACGTTTCCTCTTTGCCTATCCGGAACGAGGCCGAGAGACATTAGAGCGTGCTGACCTAGCTTTCATTGAAAGTGACTGCATCGGCGTCGAATTACCTCAATCCGGGGAACCGATCGAACAAGTTTGCTTAGCGTTGCTTCAGTCGGAACTGAATATCGTCCAAGCCTATCCATTGCTGGCTCGTGGCGTAGAGGGGCCAGCGATTGCGATCATGGTTGATAACACCGAAGTTGCACTAGAGACCCTTTCACGCAAGGGATTTCGATTGTTGCACGAGGGAGACTTGCGTGAGAGCGATCCACTAGACTGATGGTATTTGGCTATTGGAGTGCATCTGCTTGATCGGACGCTTCGCTTGGTGTGCGTTGTTTTATCGAATTGCAACGCACTTCGGACGCATCAACCTCGCTTGGTAGCGTAAAGCTCCGCGTAAGCAATCGCCCAATCGTCGATTGATTTTCGAAAGCGTTCTATATCGACTTGGCCCAGTGGTTGATACAAGCTTCGTGTCAATAGTTCTCTGTCTGCGATGGTCCCTTTGACCTGTAGATCCAGAATAAAGAACTCGTTGACTGGGCGAACTACCATTTCCAATCGTGAGTATTTGTTGGAACGCTGACCGCGTTCGATGACCAAGTCATCTCGAACGCAGGCGCTTCCCCAACCGGTTTCGCCAAATACGGATTGGTAGCGGAAGCCCGGAAACATATCGATCATCTTCTTGATGACGCTTTCAATGTAATCGGAGAGTTCTAGCCTGAACTTGGCATGCAGGGTACGAAACTCTTCGGCTTCGCGGCGCTTTCGTTCTGACTCTGAATGTAGAGATTCGGCTCGATTTGCGCCGCGAGCAATCGCGTTCTTAAGTCGTTCTTCAAACTCAGACATTGTCGCTTGGCTCGGAAGGAGGCTGACCGTCTGCGCTACCATCGGATGAGGGTGGCGTGTCGTTCGAAGCGAAGTTCTTAGGGACCGGTTGATCTATTTGTGGTGTGGAGTCGATTTGTGGTTTGGAGTCGATTTGTGGTGGAGCCTGAGCATCTTCGTTCGGTGCAGGAGAAGAAGTCGGCTTTTCTTTCTTCATAAACTGCATCAAATCGGAGAAAGAACGCAGTGGTTCTTTACCTTGCTGCATGGCTTCTGTAATGGGTTTCGATTCGACTGGTCGATCGATTTTGACTCGTGGCTTCGATGTGCTTTCGTTCCGATCGGATTGTCGATCGTAGCCTTGGCGGTCTCTGGATCGATTGTCCCGATTTCCGTCTGGACGGCGTCCAGGGCCTCGCGAATCGCGACCAGCAAAGCCGCCACCTTGGCCCCCTGCGGAACGATTGCCTGCAGGACGACCTGATGCGTCTCGATTTGTGCCTTGGCGATTGTTTCCGGTAGATTGACCACCTTGCGGCGAACCGCCTCGGTCGTTGCGTTGGCCTTGGCCTTGTGGGCGGTTTCCTTGGCGATCGCGAGAATGGGTGTTCGCTTGCGGTTCCGTTCTCGCTTCGCTTGGACGTTGCGTTCCTGGGGCGACGGCGGTCAATGCAACCCGTTTGCGTTTCTCATCGGTATGGAGAACCCAGACTGGGATCACATCACCGATCTGTACGAACTGATGAGGATCCTCGACGAACTCGGAACCGAGTTGCGAGATATGGATCAAGCCGCTGCAATCTGGGCCTAATTCAACGAA
The DNA here is from genome assembly GCA_040373655.1 of Pirellula sp. GTDB lineage: Bacteria > Planctomycetota > Planctomycetia > Pirellulales > Pirellulaceae > JBKCUI01. The sequence goes on from JBEICB010000101.1 coordinate 14,671, forward strand.
AATGCCGAAGTCCGCAATTCCGATTACCAAGGCCGAGAGCATTGTGCCCGGGGTGAGGGATTCGAGTGTTGGGACCGAACTGCGAACGGGTACCGGGAATTGGAAATCTCGACCGTCGGCGAACGGGAACTGAAGAGCCCTGGCCACGGAGAGAAGTTTCGCGCGGCCGACTTGCCAGCTCCTTGCAAGCTTTTCGGCATCGACAACGAGAGCAGGTTTTTCCATCGGGCCAGTTGGGATTACTGGCATCGGGTGCGAACCGCGTGCGGATGGAACCGCGGTTGGTGCAGGGTTGCTTTCACCCTGTTCACTAGGCGTTTCGACTTCGGTTTTTTCAGCCGCAGGCGATTCCGCATTGGCATGTTCTGCAACTTCTTCTGCTGATGAGGCTTCTTCGATAGCTTCTGCGGAAACCCCATCAGATTCGGTAGTGGGCTCGGCATGCGAACCTTGTGGCTCTTCCGTCACCTGCGGTTCTGAGCCAGAATCGCTCGGTTTGTCAGCTAGTTCGCCAGATGGTTCGGCGGAAGTATTGTCTGCTGACTCGTCGGAGTTATTCTCCGTCATTGCACCGAAATTTGGATTGATATCCGCGTCGTGGGATTCAAAGCCGAATGCTTCTACGTGATCCCGTGCAGAGGGATCGAGTTGCATTTTCGCTGCGGCGGCGCGTGCAGCGGCAATTTTTTCGTAATCGGGTTTTTGCCAGCCTTCGGGAGAAGCGGGTGGTACGGGTAGATTCGCATGGGCGACGAGTCGCTGAGCAAGTCGATAGTCCTCTGGATGAATAATGGTCCCGTCCAACGGCTGCTCGCTGGAGTAGACGCGTACGAATCCAATCGCTTGTCGAGTTTGCGTCTCGGACAAGGATTCCTTGAGGAATTTGCTCAACGCATCTCGGGTTGCGAGGGAACCGCTTTGCCGTTCTTCGGCGAGCCGTTTTGCGGTCAAGTCATCAAAACCTGGTACGCGGCGAAGAACTTCTTCTTCTGCGTGATACATGTCTACGCCGGCTTTGGTGATGGAAGCCGAGATGGCTTCTTGTAGTGCTTGTTCAAGCTCTGCCTGAGGTAGCTCACGTTGATACGAACCGAGCCGCATGCGGGCCGGCTCAATTTTCAGAATTTGGCGCAATGGGTCTTGGAGACGCCAAGCGAGCCACACGGCCGAGCGATGTCGTCTGGAGATATTTGGAAGTTCGATCAGGGAATTGCGCGAAACGCAATAAGAGTCAGCCCCCTGTCGGTCCATGAACGTCCAGTATAGGGAATCGGGTGCGGATTGCTTCATCAATTCCGCCACAGAGTGTACAAGGTACCGCCGCGCGTGTCCGTTGGTCAAAACGACTAAGGTCACTGCGTGTTCGTGGACCCATTGCCCGAGCATCGTTACGTTCTGCATAACGACGTCTGGTTTCGAGGAGTTGCACGAAATATCACCGGTGGCGAGCAACTTTCCTTCGGCATCAATGATCGCTACGGCAGCAGTCTTTTGACCAACTGCATCGATCAACAGGATACGATGGCCAAGGACTGGACGCTGGAGCATGCAAGCTTCCAAATGATCCACCGCCGCTTCAATCAATTCTTGATTGGCATCCTCTTCGAGAATCGTCAGGACGTCTTGTTGAACGCGGGGCAACAGTAGTTCTTTCAACCCACCTTCGGCGACCTCCATCAACAAACCATGCATCGGATGTCGACCTGGGCAGAGGGTTTCGCGGCAAGCCTGCACCAGTGGTTTGAGGTCTTGTTGGAAGTTCAGCTGAATGATTTGCGATCGAATCCCACGCGATAGCATGAGGGTTTGGAACGGCGTGAGTGCACGGACTGGTTTTTTCAGTCTTGCGTAGGTCTCCAAAATACCTCGCAACCAGCGTCTTCGTCGCTGACGTGGCGAGAGTTGTTTGTCACTAAGGCTCTTGGTCTTCAGTTCTTTGACTCGTTTGCGGTCCTTGCGAAACGATTCGATTACCGGTTCGTTCGAAGTGGCGTTTGTGGTTTCCGGTTGCCCTTCTTGTGCCTGCTCGATTGTAGCGAGCACCTCTTCGCTGCCGACGATCTCGTCGGCAGCAGTCTCGATTGGAACGCTGTCGGCTGCTCCAGATACGTCGGACACCAATGTATCTTCGGTCGCTACGGTAACTTCAGCAGTTTCGTTAACTTCAGTAGCTTCGGCAATTACGGGGCTTGATACGGCATCGCTCGACGAGTCGGCAGATGCAGTGGCGGTTGGTGCTTCGGGTTGTGTTTGTGTCGCCCCTGTTTGTGTTGCCCCTGTTTGTGTTGCCCCTGTTTGTGTTGCCCCTGTTTGTGTTGCCCCTGTTTGTGTTGCCCCTGTTTGTGTTGCTAGTGCAGGCTCGCCAGCAACGAGCGGCGTGTCAGCCTCTGCTTGCTTAGATGGCTCTGGAAGAATCTTTACCGCGACTGTTGCGTTTCTGAGCACGGCGCGTTGTAGTTGAAGCAACAACGGTGCGTCTTCTTGGAGCAAGAGTTGGAACCAGCGTTTTGTATTTTGAAGGACAACCTCGGCTTGTTCGTTCGGCAACCCGACTTGTTCAGCCGCCCAACTGACGTAATCCTTGATCGGCTCTCCTTGGTACAGAAGGATAGCTTTACCAAGTTTTTCGATATTCGGGTCGCTTTCCGCAAGTGCCTTTGCGGACTTCTTGGTCTTCAGATTACGAGCGATCGCGTCGGCTTGAGAGATCGACGAGCATTCGGTGAGAACCTTTGCGACCGTATCGGACCATTGATCTTCGCGTTGCAGGACTTGAGTAAGCCGTTCCTTGTGCGCAGCGAGCTTCGTTTCGTAGTCAACGACTCGTTTGAGTTTAGCTAGCGTTTTACTATCTAGTCCCCCGAGTTCATCGGGGCGGTAGGTTGCCAGATAGTTCGGCTCGTAGCCCTGTTTGAGTAATTCGACGGGGAATCGCAACAGCTCCTCTGGGAGGCGCATGCATCGCGCGATCGCTGGTAGGTCATTCATAGACATTTCCATGGACTCATCTTAGCAGTAGAAGTATAGGGTCACGAAAATGACACTTAGGGACTCACAACGGCTATAGAATCATCGTCCTGGTGGGTTGGGAAAGGAACAAAGACGGCAAACCGAATTTGACTCACATCGGTCATCTGACATTGGGTTTTTGTTGGGCAGGAACATCCAAATCTCCCTGCGCAAGCTTGGGAATCTAGGGTAGCGGGGGTTAGTTGTCAAG
>JBEICB010000403.1:0-2209 GCA_040373655.1 Pirellula sp.
CAAGGGATATGTTTGGCAACAGCAGATCGAGGCGGAGCAATTCGAAGGCCTAGACGATCTTGCCAAAGAGCAAGGCGTCGACCGCAGCTACGTCGGGCTTATGCTGCAACTGACCTCGCTTGCGCCGGATATCTTCTAATCGATCCTGGCAGGTCAAGACTTCGCAGACATCAGTCTGCAGCATTGCCGGAAGGGCATTCCGGTCTTTTGGGAAGAGCAACGGCGTTCCATGATCCCTGCTTGATCATGGCTGAGCGTTACTGAGGCATTGTTTTGATCTGTACTGGCCCGGCGAATCGCCAAAGTAGTGACGGAAGGAGCAGACAAATGCACTCACCGATTCGAATCCGAGGTCAAATGCAATATTCGTGACCGATCTTCCATTGGCCAGGAGTTGTACCGCAGCAAACATCTTCACCTGGTTCCTCCAGCGCGATAATGGAACACCAACTTCTTCAGTGAAGATTCTCTGCATCGTTCGAAGACTCGCGCCAGATTCGCCGGATAGGTCCGCCAAGCTCTCCGCTGATCCGGGGGCATCTACGATGCGCGCCGCCAATCTCCTGGCCCGTTCATCCTGAGGCATTGGAATCACCAACGGAAAAGGGTTAAGTCGCTCCACTTGGTCAGTAAAGAATTGAATCAAAGTCTGGTTCTCTTTGGTGTCACCGCTCACTAGTCCCAAGTCGCAAACATGAACGATCAGTTCATGCATGAGCCTTGAAATTTCGAACGCCGAACAAGTCAGATCGGCAGTTCTTGCGTGGTGCCTTTCGAGGTACACAGTTTGCAGAAATACTCGCCCGTGCATCTTGAGTGAGTGATCCGTGCCCGCCGGAACCCAAATCCCGCGACGCGTCGGTACTACCCAACACGCGGAACGCGATTCGACGGTGACCACGCCTTCCGTTGCGTAAAGTAGCTGTGACCACGAATGGGAATGCCAGTCAATCCGATGCCCCAGCGAGAATCGGGCTGATAGAGTTCGGATTTTGCCGTGGCGTGTTTTCGACATATTTTGTCATTGTATCGCAAGTGCGACGAAAGCAAAACGGCTACCATATAGGCGTTGTTTCAGGTCCAAGTTCTTGTTTTCATGAAGTGACCGTATGCATGCCAACAATGTTTGCCATTTTGCGATTCATGCCGTTGATGTGGATCGCGCGAAATCGTTCTATCAAAGCGTGTTCGGATGGCGATTCGAGGAGTGGGGTCCTCCGGACTTTTACTTGATCAGAACTGGAAATGAGCAATCGCCAGGGATATTGGGAGCACTTCAAGAACGGACTCAACCGCTGGGAACCGGCTTTAGTGGCTACGAGTGTTCGATTTCTGTCGAAGAGATTGGGAGAACCGCGGCGAGCATTGTCGAGAGCGGGGGCACAATTCTCGTAAAGCCTGTCGAGATCCCTACCGTTGGCGTGCTGGTCAAGTTCGCGGATACGGAAGGCAATATCGCATGCGCAATCCAGTATTTTGTCAGGAACTGAAGTGAAAATGTCTTCCCGGAATACCGAACTGGTTCTTCGCGAACTTATGCAAGATCGCCCTGAGCAGGTGGTCAGCACCGCAATTGCCGCCAGAAAAGCTGTGCTGAAATTGGCCGGTGAATGCAGCGAACTGATTTACGAAACGTACTGTATCTCGAATGCTTTCACGTTTACAGGCAAGCAAGGTCAAGGCTTCATTCACATCGCGACTTACGCGAAGCATGTCAATCTTGGCTTTGACTATGGAACGAAGCTGGAAGACCCTGAGGGGCTTTTGCAAGGGACCGGAAAGCTCATTCGTCACATTCGGTTGAATGGGGTATCGGACGTGAAGCGGGCGTCAGTCGCCAGATTGATCAAGGGAGCGGTCCAGCAAGGGCTCGCTATGGCGGAACTCAAGGGCGGTAATGTTGTCGCGAGCGTCATTGTCAAGCGACGTTCGAACTGATCCCTTTTTTTGAGTCGGTTTGCATCCCTCTGGTGCAATCTCCATCCCACATGACGTTGAGGCATCAGCATCCAGTGTCGCAAGCTCGGGACGCGATGGTCAGGTTTTTCATCACACCGCCACCTGGCATTTTCGCCAAAACCTCGCGGCGGTACGAAATCGCGAAAGTGCCGTGTTTTGCAGGGTTTCTGAGCACGGGACGTGTTTAGGGGTCGTCCCGTGGTTTCGAGCCTTTCGCCCCGATTTGAGCCTTTTGGGGTGGCGATGGGTG
>JBEICB010000312.1:0-4667 GCA_040373655.1 Pirellula sp.
CGAGCTACTCCATTCGTGTTCGCTCCACCGATCAAGGAGGGCTCTTTGTGGAGAAGACGTTCGTGATTACCGTGATCGATGTGAATGAGGCTCCGACAGATATCAGTCTGTCCTCAAGCACGATTGCCGAAAATGCGCCAGCTAACACCCCAGTCGGCACATTGAGCACAGCCGATCCCGATGCAGGTAACTCCGTCACCTACACGCTCGTGGCGGGGTCAGGCGATGCCGATAACGCTGCCTTCAATATTGCTGGCTCGATCCTGCGAGCCACCAACACGTTCAACTTCGAGGCTAAGTCGAGCTACACCGTTCGTATCCGATCTACGGACCAGGGGGGCTTGTTCACCGAGAAGATGTTCACGATCACAGTGATCAATGTCAACGAAGCACCGACCGATATCGCGCTCTCCTTCGCTTTGATCGCGGAGAATGCGGGTGCCAATGCTACGGTGGGCACCCTTTCGACCACCGATCCGGATGCGGGGAATACTTTCACCCACACGCTGGTCGCGGGTACCGGAGACACCGACAACGGGGCGTTCAATATCAACGGCAGCAACCTGCGAGCCACCGATAGCTTCAACTTCGAGACCAAGCCGAGCTACACCGTTCGCGTCCGATCGACCGATCAGAACGGATTGTTCGTCGAAAAGACCTTTGCCATACAGGTCGTGAACGTGAATGAGGCACCGACAGATATCAGTCTGTCCTCGAACAGCGTAGCGGAGAACGCTGGATCCAATGCCACGGTCGGAACACTCGCCACCGCAGACATGGACGCCGGCAACACGTTTGTCTACTCCCTGGTCACGGGATCAGGCGACACCGATAACGCAGCCTTCAATGTCAGTGGCTCGACACTACGAGCGACCAGCAACTTCGATTTTGAGACTAGGTCAGACTACACGGTTCGAGTCCGGTCCACAGATCAAGGGAGATTGTTCATCGAAAAGGTATTCGCAATTCGTGTTTTGAATGCGAACGACGCTCCGATTGCGGTAGCGGACTCGTACTGGGTTTTGGTCGACACCGTCAAAATACTCGATGTTTTGGTCAACGACTTGGATGTAGATAGCGAAATCGACCCAACATCGATCGAGATTATCTCACCAGCATTACATGGTATAGCGACGCCGATGCCAGATGGCACCGTGCGTTATACACCCAACGCAGGCTACCGAGGCACTGAGAGCTTTACCTATCGCGTGAGCGATTCCTTTGGATTGTTTTCCAACGTTGCGACGGTTCAGTTGCGAGTCAACTCGGCACCAAACACCAATGCGGATACTTTAGTCGTCAAGCAGACAATCACGACGGTTTTGGATGTTCTTCGCAATGACAATAATCCAGATGGTACGCTCGATCCCGCGTCGCTGGTGATTGTCAGCGGCTCCGAAATGGCTGATGTGATGGTTCAGGATGACGGAACGGTTCGCTTCACTCCACGAGCAGGCTTCCTCGGTACCACTCAGTTCCGCTACGTGGTTTCCGATAATGACGGGCGTCCAAGTGTACCGACCGACGTGACGGTGCGAGTGGTTGTCTCGATCTATCAGAATCCGAGAATTCGGTTCGACGTGGATGATGATGGAACGGTATCTCCACTCGATGTTTTGGTGCTTATCAATCTCTTGAACAGTCAAGAACCTTCGCTTCCAGTAGATGGGTTGCCAGGTCCTCCTGCCTATGTGGATGTCAATGCCGACAATCGAGTCGACCCGCTCGATGTCCTAGACTTGATCAATTACATGAACTCGCGTAGCAATAGCGAAGGTGAGGGAAACACAGATCGCATATTCGATGATGTCCTCGCTTCCTACGATTGGCATGAAGAGCTAAGAAAGTCCAATCGACTTCGTTTGACCAAATTTTGATGTTCTAACCGTAATCCATGCTTGACAACTTTTGACATCGTGTAGCTAGAGGAACCAGCAATGCATAAGCAAGTGGTAGCGTTGCCAGTCCGTACGCGTGAGTGGGGTAAACGTTTCAACTTTAGCGTCTGAAAAAGCGCCCACACACATATTGATGGCCAGTAGCCAGCACAGCCACGACAACACCGGCGAAGAGAACCAGAGATGATGAGATTCTCTCTGCGTAACCGATTCAAAGTTCACTCTTGATTAGTCGAGTGAATGGTTGCCAAGATCATTTGGATCGCTGCTTTGCTGACCTTGGGCTTCGCTCCAGGTCATGCGCCGAACAGGGTTATACCGCTATCGTGGCATCGGTGGGTGGAGATCTGGATCAATTTCCGAGCGAGATTAAGTCCCTACCCTTGAAGCGTCGAACTTACCAGTAAATACCGATGATTCCGAACTCTCGGAGTTGCTCAAGAAGGCCAGACCAACCATGAAAAACGGCAGACCAAGCAAGGAAGAAACGCTTGACAATGTAAATAGGTCCAAGCGACCGACTGGCAATCACCCCAAATTCATCGAAGAACAGTTGAGGTGCGACCATCCCGATCATACCTTGCTGGAATATGCGGGTAGGCAAGGAACGCGAATCCCGCGACATTGCTGAAACGGCATCGGCTAGTGACATCGTGTCACCTTCCTCACGCGTACGTGCGGGTGAGACGGGGATTTTATCAACTCTAATCGCCATCCGATACGTCCTCCGCGATTCCAGCCAACTGACCGATGACATCATACTCGATCCGTATCAGCGTGTTCCGACTTCCTGTTTGTCTCATGGTCCAACCGCCTTGCTAACGCCTCTATCGCAATCGTAGGATTCGTCAGTCCCCCGACACCAACTCGAAGGAGTATGATCGGAAACACGTCTAATCCACGGCTTACCTCGCGCAACTGCATCGGCGACGATTGTCAAGCGAATTTCTTTAGAAAATTCCCAATCGGAACGATCCGACGCAGAGGTAATTGGATGACTCAACCGCAATCGATAGTTTATCGAGATCGTTCGAAATGCTTGAAACAAATTTCGCTATCATCTTGGGACTTTCCTTACTATGTTATCCGTCTTTAAAAATCCTTGGTCATTGATTTCTGCGGCGAGTCATTTTTCGATCGCAATTCTATTTTTCATCATTTCAAACAGCATCGTCAACGCGGGTGTCCTTATCAGCTTCAATCCCGATGCGGATAACCATGCGAATACAGTCGTCACCATCTCGGGATCCGGGTCGACAAATAATCAATCGCACTGGTTAAACGGCGCCGGAACCGGTTACTACGATTTAGGCAACCCGTTCAAATCCAATCTGAGCGATACCGATTTCTACTTGACAGACGATCTGTTTTATATCGCAAATCAGCGAATAGTATTCCTGCGCCTTGATGATGACGGTGTCCCAGAGAACGACGACTTTGCGATTTACACAAATATGAGCCTTCCAACAAATACTGCGTATTCTTTGGGAGGGTCGGCAAGAGTGCCGGGCTTGCAATTCGCTTGGTTAAATGTGGGCACTTACTCCACCCAACGACAGCCTCTCGGCAATGCTGATTCAAGTTTTGCAGTAGGTGGTTTCTCTCTCGTCATTTCTAACATTCCAGTTCGCGTAGGAAATCAAACCGTCCCTGAACCAACTTCAATGGCCATATTTGCCCTTGGTGCTCTTGGTTTCGCCTACCGGGCTCGAAGTAAGGTCAATCCGTAGTGACAGGCGATATGGTCGTAGTACTTACGTTTCCACAGTGTTTTCAGATGGATCTTCAGGGGTTATGAGATGAGAAAGAGAATCTTGCATTATGTATTTGCGGCTTGCTGTTTGCTTGCCGGATCGGCTCATTGCCAAGCCGGAGTTGTGAGCTTTGGCTCTGGCGCAAATCAGTTCAACATGGAGTTTGTCACGATAGGCAATCCCGGGAATGCGCCGGATACCACGGGTACACCGAATCCCGCAGGTGCCGTCGGCTACACCTACGGCATCGGTAAGTTCGAAGTTAGTGAGGATATGATCACAAAGTACAATACGAACTTCGGCACGGCAAATTCGCTCGTGATCACCAAACATCGTAATCGCGGTCCGAACAAAGCAGTTACAGGTATTTCCTGGAACGAAGCGGCTCGGTTCGTCAATTGGCTAAATACCAGTACCAACGGATTTGCGGCTTATAAATTCACAACCAATGGAGTCAACGACAATATCGCTTTGTGGACGGCGTCAGACACGCTCGATTACGATCCGCTCAATCCGTACCGCAGCAAGCGAGCCATCTATGTCCTTCCTAGCTACAACGAGTGGTATAAGGCAGCGTACTACAATCCTAACGACAGCAAATATTACGATTTTTCAAATGGCAGCAACGCACCACCAACTGCCGTTTATAGCGGCACAACTGCCAGCACGGCGGTGTACAAGAAATCAGGTGTACCTTTCTTCCCCAGTGGACCAGCAGATGTGAATCAAGCCGGAGGCCTGAGCCCTTACGGTGTGATGGGGCTAGGTGGCAACGTCTTTGAGTGGGAAGAGAGTTCTTTTGATCTGGGAAACAATAGTGGAACTTCTCTTCGTGGGCTCCGGAGCGGCCACTGGGGCAGCTTTTTCAACAGCTTGTCGTCTTCGTATCGAGGCAGCTACCAACCTGGGAGCCAGTTCTTTGACACCGGTTTTCGAGTCGCAACTCTGTCTCCATCCGATCCCCCTGCAGTGCCTGAGCCGAGCATGATGGTGATAGGAACTTTGTTTGGTATAG
>JBEICB010000410.1:0-2135 GCA_040373655.1 Pirellula sp.
AATATGTCGTGGACTCAGGTTTGCAAAGTCGTTGGCTGGTCCAACAACGTTGGCAGCTAGATTCGTCGCCAGTGTAGCGATTACCAACCCGAACAATCCTAACGCATGCCAGAACGGGCTTTCAAACCGGGACAATAATTCCACAGGGTCCCAGATGGCATTACCGTAGATCACAATGGTTGCGGAAGTGACGGCCACGCCAATGAAAGAGTATAAACCCATAGTTAAAGGAAGCCCCAAGGCTTGCCCAAGTATTTGGTCGCGTTGGGTTTTGACATGGCGAGTAAAGTCAGGGATGTTCAACGCTAGTGTTGCCCAGAACCCGACATTTGCGGTTAGCGCGGGAAAAAAGAAGGACCAGAATTCGCCTTGTCGCTTTCCGCCAAGAACAAACTGCGAGGGTTGAGACAACATAGGTCCGAATCCACCCGCCTCGCGATAGGCCCAGACCAATAGGGCTAGTCCCAAGCCGATTAATAATGGAGCCTTTATATTTAACAGAGCCCTCACCGACTCGATCCCTCGCCAAATGATGTACAGATTGAGACTCCAGAATGCCAGAAAGCAGATCAACTGCGGTAAGTTGATGTTTAGCAAAGGGATGTTGGCTTGCTGGGACCATGACGTAAAGTACAGCTCCAATACTTTATAGATGGCCCAACCTCCGATCCAGGTCTGGATGCCGAACCAGCCACAAGCAACTAGCGCCCTCAGTAGTGCAGGCACATTCGCGCCCCGCAAGCCAAAGGCGGCCCGACAGAATACGGGAAACGGAATTCCGTATTTGGTTCCCGCGTGGGAGTTGAGAACCATCGGCAGCAGTACTATGAGGTTCCCCAAAAAAATCGTCAAAACCGCCTGCCACCAATTCATTCCTTCTTCGATCAACGACGAAGCGAGCATGTAGGTTGGAATACAAGCAGATAACGCGACCCACAACGAAACCATGTCACGCAATGCCCACAGTCGAGCCGACAATGGGACTGGCGCTAAGTCGTCACTCCAGTAGGTTTTGACTTTCAGTGATGACTCTAGCGTTGCGATATCGTTAGGAGTAGAGATTGGTACATCATTGGCACCTTCCATCATATCGGACTGCATTTCGGTACCGGTGACTTTCATTCCGCTAGGATAAGGCGAATCTTGGTCATTTTCGAGGCAATCTACTGCATTCACAACATTAGTGATGACCGCACAATTCAAAGGACATTGTTATGCAATGCTTGCGGGTAAGCAAGCATGATTCATTTCGGTTCACAAATATCAAGAGATGAGATTTGCGATAACCCATTCCTTCAGGCGGTGTTTAACGATCCTCACAGTCGATGCAGTCGCATCAGTCTAAAATATTCAGATTCCGTCGCAATCGCGACGCCATCTGCGTTAGTACATTGCCTTGATATCTGCGATATAGAAGCTTCCGTAGGTTTGCACTCGGTCCTTTTGGTGCAAGGTGCCATCGTCCTGCCGTTTAAACGAATTTCGACATGATTGACGAAATCGGTCTCTAGTCCTCCGGTACGCCAAATCACCCTTGCGTCTTTGTTTCTTTGCCTGAGCCATGCGAACAAGGTTCGGCTTGCTTTCTCCGCTTGGCTCCCCTTCTCCCGCTTGGGCGGGAGCAAGGGGCGGGGGGGATGAGGGTGGGACGAGCACTGGACGACGCTGGAAGTTGCGTACTGCAGGTCAATCATCATCTAGGTTAGGAAGATAGTTTTCGCACTCGCACTCGTACTCGTACTCAATGCAATGGTACTCGTACTCGAAAAACTCTGACCTCGATGACTACGACACGAACCGCAAGACGAATCCTACCGAGCGTCTCCTCTCTTCTCGCACTCTAATGTGGTTCGCAAAACGCAAACTGCGCGTGTTCACCCACCTCATCCCCCGACCCCTTCTCCTCCCCTGGGAGGCGAAGGGGAGTTACGATTAAATAGGGTATATACCTAACTCCCTTGCCTGACCGCGCGAACCGCTCGTGGCTACGAATTGATATTCAAAGGTGCTAAGCCTTATACGCTTGGCTCCCCTTCTCCCGCGGGCGGGAGCAAGGGGCGGGGGGGATGAGGGTGCGAAGAGCACTGCACCACGCTGGATGCTAACTTTTGCACATCAATCATGAGTACGATCAG
>JBEICB010000157.1:0-10858 GCA_040373655.1 Pirellula sp.
GATTGAGATTAATGTAAATCGAACATGCCAACGTGGAGGCGTCATCAAGCATTCTTTCAGCCTTGAAACGATTCTCCCAGAACTTCCCAGAAACATTGTCTTCAATGTTGGCTCTTCGTGCGATTGGTTCGCTAAGCGCGCTCATAAACCAAGAGATGCTCCCGATACGTTTACGAATAATCTCTATTTGCTCTGCGTTATTCACGAGAGCTTCTATCTCAGTATCAGTGGGCCCCGTAGAGGTGAATTCATCAATCCGCCTGCCTGGATAGAGGCTTAGCCACCGCACGGCGATTTCCCTAGGGGTAAACTCATCGCGGATTTCCGGATGATTCCGAAGAAGTACATGGAAATGGTTATCCATGATCGCGAAATCCAGAACGTCAATTGCAAAGGTGGTTACGAGCGACTCAAGTCGATCAACTAACCACTGCTTCCTATAGCTTCTGTCTTCGCCTGTTTTTTCGTCGATCCCCAAGAGAAACTCTTGCCTCACGCATCTGTTATAGCAGTGAACAACACAGCATTCTTCGTCCGAATAAACTTCATCTCGGTTTGGACGTGGCATACAACACCCCCTTAGTTACTCAAGGTTTCTCTCCAATGGAATACTTCAATAATGGGGCAATAACCAATTGCATGACCTACTCATTACCAGTCATCTACACATAGGAGAAATGATCCAGACTTCAAGAAAACTGGCTTTCCTAGCCGCCAAAAAATGATGCGATTTCCAACGCACCAAAACTTACCAACTGCACGGACTGTGGTTTATTTTTGAGTTCGTCGTGACACGTTTGGTCACGGCTCCACCAAACTCTTCGATAAATTTCGGCTTTTTCTTAGACAGCGGAATCCATTCCGCTACATCCATCTTCGTCTTAAGGAAGCTGACTGCGATTATTGCGAGGTAACCGATAGGGGCCATCCACCTATTGAACCTATCCACCAAAATCGGTGCCACCCACCAAAATCGGTGCCACCCACCGTCAGAACAAGACACCAAAATCGGTGCCACCCACAGTCAGACACAGTCAGAGATGGGGCTGGATTGCGATGGCAAATTGAAGAGGAATTCTAAATGATCGACGTGCTAGCAATCGGGTTGCAGGAGTTCCCTGGCCTCAGAAATTTATAAGGCCAAGGATATACACTTTTAAATTGCTAACGCTCATCCCGTTGCTTTAGACTTTTGGGATCTCAAAACCAGCTCGCTGCGCTCGGGCTTGCATCGACGCTGCTACCTCGTCTCCCTCAATACGCTCTGTCGCTGCGTTCCATCTTAATTTTCGCTTGAGCCTGCCTGCGATTGCTGAAAGATGGCACAAGTTCATTGTCTGAAGGTGGGAGTACACGTCCGAGACAGGAAGCCCTCCCTCTTTGATGCATCGGTAGAAATTCGCTTTGTGCCCCTCATGAGGCTTGCCCTTATATAGTGCTTGCAACTCCGCATCGCCGTACACGTCTTTGTCCCACTGCTCTTCAATAGGCTTGCCCGTGATTCGTTCCCTGTTAACGAATATCCGCCCCTTCGTCCCTTCGATCAACAATCCGTTGTCTCCGCGACTTGTTACGTGAATTTCCATACCGTTGGCAAATCGATGGATGATGTTGAAATCGTGTGATGTGTTGAACCTGTCATCTAGCAGCGGATTGCCATCCTTCATCTCGACCGGATGCGTGCAGTCACTTCCGTCAACCTCCACAGGACCCGTTCCCTGCTCCGTCATACCAGCCGCCCAAAGGGCTATGTCGATATGGTGCGCACCCCAGTCGGTGAACTTACCACCTGAGTACTCATACCACCAACGAAAATCATTGTGACATCGCTGTTGAATGTAATCCACCTTGGGAGCTTGGCCCAACCACATGTCCCAATTCAAATGCGCTGGCGGTGCGGCTTTGGCAAATGGCCCACCAGTCGGCGAACCGTTGATACCACAGGTGATCTTCTTGATGTCTCCAAGTAACCCCCTATGAACCATATTCACAGCTCGTAGAAAAAGCCGGCGATCCGAACGTTGCTGAGTACCAATAAAAAACACAAGCTTGGGATTCGCATTACATGCCGCTCTAATTGCCAAGTTCTCTGCAAGTGTCAACGTCAGGGGCTTCTGACAAAACACGTGCTTGCCCGCTTGCAAAGCCTCAACCGCGATCTTGGTATGCCAGTGATCCGGAGTCACAATACTGACAACATCTACGTCTTTGTTATCTAGAACCTTTCGGTAGTCTTCCACCGATTCAGCTTTCCCTTTCCCAATCTTCTCGTCGTTTCTTGCTCGCTCTCGATGATTCGCGTCGACGTCACAGACAGCAATGATGTCTCCAAATCGGTTGTGATCATGTGCATCCCCCGTTCCCATGCCACCAAGCCCGATGCAACCAACCCGCAGTCGATCTTGTGGACTCACCACTGCGCCTTGAGCACTCGTTAGCCAATATGGATTGATTGCAGGAGCTGCTGCCAGAACTGCGGCAGCACTCGTTGACTTGCCTAAAAACGCACGACGGGAGGAATTGGTCATGGGTAGGGTCCTTTGAATTAGAAAAAACGTACAATTCTTAACGACTGGTTGCCGCAGTTGTCACCGTCGCTGCGGGTTCTATGTCAAGTATCATCATACCACGCTCTGCGCTAGATTGCTTGCGCCATGACCAAAGTCGGTCCATCAGAAGGTAGATTACCGGTGTAGTAAACAAGGTTACAAACTGACTTACAATCAGCCCACCAACGATCGCGATTCCGAGCGGTTGCCGCAACTCCGCTCCATCTCCCCGTCCAATAGCCAACGGAATTCCACCTAGTATGGCTGCAAGCGTTGTCATCGTAATTGGACGAAATCTACGTAAACACGCTTCGTGAATCGCTTCCCTTGGCCCCCACCCGCGATCTTTCTGTAACGCTATCGCGAAATCAATCATCATAATCGCATTCTTTTTGACGATTCCAATTAGCAGCAAGATCCCAATCATCCCAATCACATTGAAGTCGATCTTATAAAGAATCAATGCCAGAATCGCACCCACTCCCGCAGACGGCAAGGTCGAAAGTATCGTGATTGGATGAATCAAACTTTCATAGAGGATTCCCAATACGATATAAACTGCGATGATCGCCGATAAAATCAATAACGGTTGATTCGCAAGCGAATCTTGGAACGCCTGAGCTGTACCTTGAAAATTCCCCTGAATACTCGTAGGCATCCCTATCTCGTTACTCACGTTCTGAATGATTGGTACCACATCTCCGAGCGCACTTCCTGGACTCAGGTTAAACGAAATCGTCGAGGAAGGAAACAATCCAGAATGCGCAACGCTCAGCGACGTGTTGCGAGATTCGATACTATACAAATCTTGAAGGGGAACTTGCGAGTTATTTTTCGTACGAATGTAGATGCTTTTCAGTGACTCGGGCCCCTGCGCATACGCACGATCCAAAGTCATTACAACACGCCGCTGAGTTAGCGGCATATAAATTGTCGAAACTGGACGTTGCCCGAAGGCGTCATATAGCGTGTTATCAATCGTCGCAATGTCGAGCCCGAGTATCGAAGCGAGGTCGCGGTTTATCGTCAATCGTGACAACTGCCCTTTGTCTTGCTGATCGGTATTAACATCCGTGATCTCGGGTACCTTCTTTAATGCCGCCATCAACTTTAGCGTCCACTCGTTGAGTTCCTTCAAATCTCCCCCGCGCAATGTGTATTGATACAGTGCACCTGAAGGCCGCCCACCAATACGAATATCCTGCACCGCTTGCATGAACAAATTCGCGCCGCTAATCCCCGCTGTCTTCTTTCGAATCGACATGAGTATCTCATCGATAGACTGCGTCCGCTCCGAAAGTGGCTTCAGCGTGACGAATAAGCGTCCACTATTTGTTCCTCCACCCCCTGGACCTCCCCCTCCGGTAGAAACGAGAACTCGATCAATACTCGGCTCATCGCTTACCGCTTTTCCAAAACGATCTACCAGATCCACCATCGCAGAAAACGATGTACCTTGATCTGCCACAATATTTCCGACCAGTCGCCCTGTGTCTTGCTGCGGGAAAAACCCTTTCGCAACCTTGGTGTACAAGTAAACGTTAAATGCAATGATGAACCCAAAAACCGCCATAGTCCAACCAGGATAGTCAAGTACTACATCTAACACCTTACCGTAGGCATGCTCCATCCAATAGCGATTTCTTCGCTCATGCGGCTTGGATGACTTTAGCAAGACCGCACAAAGCATCGGAGTTGTGGTGAGCGAAATCAGTAATGAAATCAAAATCGCGATCGACAACGTTACCGCAAACTCGCGAAACAACATACCGACAATCCCTCGCATCAACAAAATCGGGATAAACACCGCTATCAGCGATAAGGTGATCGATAAGACGGTAAAGCCAATTTCTCCGGCTCCCTTAAGCGCGGCATCTTTTGGCTTCATCCCCTTCTCTAAGTATCTGCTAATGTTCTCAGTAACGACAATCGCATCATCAACCACAAATCCTGTTGATATCGTCAATGCCATGAGTGATAAATTGTCTAGGCTATACCCAAGCAAATACATCACTCCGAAAGTACCAATCAATGAAACCGGAACGGCGATTGTCGGAACAATTGTGGCTCTCAAGTCTCTCAAGAACAAGTAAACAACAACAATCACTAACAGCACGCTAATCAAAAGTGTCTTCTGTACTTCCTCAAGCGAAGCACGAATTGTAGTTGATCGATCCATCCCAATCCCCAACTCGATCGCTGCGGGCAACTGCGCTCGCAACTGTGGCAGTACAGCTTTGATGTTATCAATCGTCTCGATGATATTGGCATCCGGCTGTCGAAATACCAACACGCTTATCGAAGGCCTTCCATCCGTAATTGCGTAGTTGCGAATATCTTCTAATCCATCCGTTATATTAGCGACATCCCCCAAACGAATCGGTGCCCCATTACGAAATGCAACTATCAAAGGACGATATTCGTCAGCGGTCATCAATTGGTCGGTCGTATTCAAGGACCATTGAATCTCGCTTTCTTCTAGCGTTCCTTTAGGGCGATTTGCGTTAGCTGTGCCAATTGCGGCTCTTACATCTTCAAGTCCAACTTGAAGTTGGTTCAACACCGTCGGGTTGACTTCCACCCGCACCGCTGGATTCGCTCCCCCAGTCGCAAATACCTGCCCAACTCCATCAATCTGGGACAATTTCTGTTGAACTAGCGTAGAAGCTAACTCATACATCTTCGGCTTTGAGTAGATGTCGGATACCAAAGTCAGCAACATCACGGGCGAGTCTGCCGGATTAACTTTTCGGTACGAAGGGTTGTTTGGCAAGTTCGCAGGCAACTGACTTCGAGCAGCGTTAATCGCCGCTTGAACTTCCCTTGCAGCCGCATTCACGTCTCGATCTAGTTCAAATTGCAACGTAATCGAAGTCGCCCCAAGCGTACTTGTCGAAGTCATTTCCGTCACACCCGCGATGCGGCTTAGACTTCGCTCCAGCGGGGTAGCCACCGCCGAAGCCATCGTCTCTGGACTTGCGCCAGGCAAATTTGCACTTACCGAGATCGTTGGAAACTCAACTTGCGGCAACGGGGCGACTGGCAGCAGAAAGTACCCTATCAGTCCAGAAAGGGTTAGCGCAATTGTCAGTAACATCGTTCCAACAGGGCGATGGATAAACGGAGCCGAAAAGTTGGTACCCGCTCCAATCATACCTTAGCTCCAAGCAAACCAGAGTCCTCGCCCTGAGGTGACTGGTGCGATCCTTGCTTGAACCGCTTGGGAGTCCAAGCATCAAACCACAAGTAGATCACCGGTGTCGTATATAAAGTCAAAGCTTGGCTCAGCAGTAATCCGCCGATGATACAAATTCCCAATGGCTGGCGCAACTCCGCACCAACTCCTCCGCTAAATGCTAAGGGAACGGCACCTAAGAGCGCGGCCATCGTCGTCATCAAAATAGGGCGCAATCGCAATAAACATGCGTGAAAAATGGCATCCTCAGCTGATAGCCCTTGAACCCGCTGCGCCTCGAGTGCAAAGTCGATCATCATGATCGCATTTTTCTTCACAATACCGATAAGCAGAATGATCCCAATGATTGCAATGATCCCCAAGTCAATGCGGAAGAATATCAGGGCTAATAACGCACCGACTCCGGCGGATGGTAACGTGGAAAGAATCGTCAGGGGATGAACGTAACTTTCATACAACACTCCCAAGACGATGTACACCGTCACCAATGCTGCCAATATCAGTAAAGGTGTCGTTGCCAACGATCGCTGGTAAGCTTCTGCTGATCCCTGGAACGCCCCAATCATGCTAGCTGGTAACTGAACCTCACGAGCTGTCTGCTCAACCGCCTCGACAGCTTGCCCCAACGATACGCCTTCGGCCACATTAAATGAAACCGTCACGACCGGAAATTGGCCTTGATGGTTAATCGCCAAAGGCGCATTGTCATACTCAATCTTGGTAAGCGATTCCAATGGAGCAGGACGACCTGTCGTTGTTTTCACGTACATCGCGCCAATATCGTTTAAGGAATCTCGAAACTCCGGAGCTACTTCGAGGACAACGCGGTACTGATTGAGCTGTGTAAAAATAGTAGAAACCTGTCGTTGACCAAAAGCGTTGTACAGAGCGTCATCAATCATCATCGGAGTAACCCCGAGTCGAGCAGCGGTGTCTCTGTCAATCACCAGCTTAGCTTCCCGTCCTGATTCCGATTGATCGCTGGCAACATCGCGTAGTTCCTGCCGCTTCGAAAGTGCTTGGACTAGGGTGGGAATCCAAGTTGCAAGTTCCTTAGGATCAGGACTTTCAATTGCATACTGATACTGAGTCCTCGACACCTTTGATTCCACTGACAAGTCTTGGACGGGCTGCAAATACAACTGGATTCCCGATACGGCGAGAGCTTTCTCTGCGAGTCGGTCCATGACTTGCTGAATCGACTCAGCACGCTCATGGTGCGGTTTGAGATTGATCTGAATTCGACCATTATTGTTCGTCAAATTCGTCCCATCAATCCCGATAAAACTAGCCAAGCTTTCGATCGCCGGATCGTTGGCAAGTGCTTCATTAAGTTCCGCCTGTCGCTCTTGCATTTTGCGAAACGACGTGTCTTGATCCGCTTCTGTTATCCCTAAAATCACCCCTGTATCCTGGGTAGGAAAGAAGCCCTTCGGGATCTGAATGTAAAGAACAACTGTCGCGGCTAGAGTTACCAAAAAGACAAGCATCGTGAAAGTGCGGTGGCGCAACGTCCAACGCAATGTCGTCTCATAGAACTGCAATAGCAACACGAATAACCAACCTTGCGTCCCATGATCATGCGACGCACCGGCGCCCTTAGGAATAGTCCTCAGTAGAAGAGCGCACATCATCGGAGTAAGTGTTAATGAAACTACGGCTGACACGAAAATCGTAACGCTTAATGTGACCGCGAATTCACGAAACAGACGCCCAACGACATCTCCCATAAATAACAATGGAATCAACACTGCGACCAACGAAACGCTGAGCGATATGATGGTGAAACCAATCTCAGATGCTCCTTTGAGCGACGCCGACAGCGGGTCCATTCCCTCTTCAACATAGCGCATGATGTTCTCAATCATCACGATCGCATCATCAACCACAAAACCTGTCGATATCGTCAATGCCATCAGCGTTAAGTTATTTAGGGTATATCCCAACAGATACATCACACCAAACGTGCCAACGATCGATAAAGGAACCGCAGCGCTAGGAATAATAGTCGCTCGGAAGCTGTGCAGAAACGAATAAATCACCAGAATCACGAGGCCGATCGTGAGCAGCAGTTCGTGCTGCACACTCTCAACTGAAGCTCGAATCGTTGTAGTGCGGTCGGTCAAAACCTCTACCTGAATGTCGGCAGGTAAAGACTCCTCTAGTTGAGGCAACATCGCTTGGATTCGATCGACGACTTCAATGATGTTCGCACCAGGTTGACGCTGTATATTCAACAAAACCGCAGGCGTAGTATCTCGCCAAGCCGCTTGACGGATATTCTCTACGTCATCGATGACGTTTGCCACTTCTGCAAGTTTCACCGGCGCTCCATTTTTATAAGCGACGATGAGCTCACGAAACTGGTCTGCGGTGAATAACTGGTCGTTCGCACCAATAATTACTGACTGTTTCGGCCCGTCAAAACTTCCTTTCGCTTGATTCACGTTTGCGGCCATTAAAGCCGTACGCAGGTCCTCCAAAGTCAATCCAACGGCCGACAAACTCGTCGGATTGGCTTGCACCCTTATTGCTGGCTTCTGCCCACCGGTTACCGAAACCTGTCCTACCCCTTTGATCTGCGATAACTTTTGGGCCAACCGTGTATCCGCCAAATCTTGAATTCGCGGCAACGGAATAGTGTCGGAAGTCAGCGACAGTGTTAACACGGGCGCATCCGCAGGGTTAACCTTTGAATAGATTGGTGGATTCGGTAGGTCACGTGGCAGGAAGTTACCCGCAACATTGATCGCTGCTTGAACTTGTTGCACCGCAACGTCGATGTTTAAGTCCAGCAAGAATTTTAATGTGATCACAGAGCAACCATGAGTGCTCGAACTTGTCATCTGCGACAAACCAGGTATCTGTCCAAACTGCTTCTCCAGTGGCGCGGTTACCGAGGAAACCATCACTTCTGGTCCCGCACCCGGATAAAACGTTACCACTTGAATCGTCGGATAATCTACTTGTGGCAACGCCGCGACAGGCAACTGCCGATAAGCGATCCAACCACTAAGAAGTATCGCGACCATCAACAATGTGGTCGCGATGGGCCGAACGATAAACAACCTCGAGATATTCATTGCGGCTTCGGCCCAGCCCCTGGAATTGTGATCTTACCCTTTGGCTGTAGTTTGTCTGTTCCCTCAGTTACTACCCGGTCGCCCTCCTGAAAGCCGGATGAAATCACCGAGCGTCCCGCTTCACTAAAAGCGACCGTTACTTTGGCGAGATCGACCGTCTGGTTATCCGCTTGAACCACGTAAACGTATAGAAAATCAGCTCCACGCTGCACAGCAGACGAAGGCACTATCACAGCGTTCTCCCACATTTTCACCAACAAACGGACATTAACAAATTGATTTGGAAACAATGTATCATTCTCGTTTGCAAATGTTGCTTTTAAACGAAGAGTCCCTGTTGCAGGATCAACTTGATTGTCGATCGCTGTAAGCGTTCCTTCTGCTAACTTGTTCTGGAAACTCCGATCGTAAGCGATGACGGATAGCGACTTATTCTCAAGTAACTGCGACTGCACTCTAGGTATCTCATCTTGTGGGATCGGAAAGATTACAGATATCGGCTGCAACTGCGTGATCACCGCAATTCCCGTGGGGCTACTAGCTTGAATCATGTTTCCTTGATCAACCAACCGTAATCCGACCCGCCCGCGAATCGGTGCGGTAATGTTGCAGTAGGTAACTTGCAACTCTGCATTGGTAACCGTCGCCCGATCCACATCGACAAGTGCCTGCGCTTGCTTGTAGACAGCTTGTAACTCATCCCGCTCTTGCTGGGACAGTGTCGCTCCAACCGGCAGGTTCTTTGAGCGCTCAAAATTCAAACGAGCCAATTCCAACGCAGCAAGGTCCCGTTCCAATTGTCCCTTTGCTTGACTCAACGCAGCCTCAAAACCTCTGGAATCAACTCTTGCAAGTAATTGTCCCTCCTCGACCATCTGCCCTTCTTGGAAAGCGACGTCAACTAATTCCCCGTCCACGCGACTACGAACTGTTACGCTGTTGAATGCTGTGGCTGTTCCTAAACAGTTGAGAAACTGAGGAATCGATTCGATCTTCGCTGTCGCAACCGAAACAAGAGGTGGACGTGGAGGGGGTCGCTCGCTCGCCGCCGGACGGATCCAGCCTTCGAGTACCGGTTCCCATCGCTCTCGAGTCACATACAAGCCACCAACTATCCCCGAAAACAGCAAGAAAGAAAAAACCCGGTACCAGATGGACTTTCCGGGAGCGCTCGATGGAACTGCCGGCCCGGAATCTAGCTTCCCCCCCACTTCGTTTTCTTTGCTTGTTTCAAGCGGAGTTTCGGTCGGGGACGAGGTAGCTGAGCGTGAGCCTTCATCAAGATTCGGAGCCGTCGCCATGCGTATGTTTCGGGAGGATAGGGTAAGGTGGGGCTAGCGGAACGCTATTTTCCTCGTATTGTAGTCGACGGTGGCAACCTTTTCCTATGCTTCGCCCTTTCGCACATAAAACGGCCCTGTTCCAACGGAAAAACAGTCCAAATGCAACGATTTCCACGATTTGAACTACCCCGCGATTTCGCTTCCAACCCTCAATCGCTCAGAATAGACGCCCCACCCTGCCCTCTTGACTCTCTCGATTTGCTCGAACGAACGAATTTTGCAATCGAACTCGCGCGGCTAGCGAGCGACGTGACCCTTGAGTATTTTCAAACGGCAGCATTTCAGGTTGAACGAAAGAGCGATCGTTCTCCAGTAACTGCAGCCGACAAGGAAGCGGAAAGGAGGATTCGTCAAGCCATCGCTGACCGCTATCCCGACGATGCACTGCTTGGTGAAGAATTTGGTGCAATCGCAGGCCAAACCCCGTTCGAATGGATCATCGATCCGATCGATGGTACAAAAAGCTTCATTTCTGGGGTTCCACTTTACTCTACCTTGGTAGGCCTAACTTACCGCTCTGCGCCTCTCCTGGGCGCGATCGCCATTCCGGCGCTAGGTGAACTAGTGGTCGCCGCACACGGTCACGGCGCTTGGTACGGCAAGTCTATGGCATTGGAGAGTACTCCTTTGACTCGTTGCAGGGTATCCAGTGTCAGCCAACTCGAGGACGGCCTATTTCTTACTTCA
>JBEICB010000327.1:0-4273 GCA_040373655.1 Pirellula sp.
CATCGTTCGGGCCGTTGAGCAAAGCGCGAACCTCAAGTTGTTCGACCCGCTGCTCTAATGTCACAAGCTCGTTTTGGACCTCTTCTAGGACAGCAGGATCCTCTTCAGCCATTTGCAATAACTCACCAAGGTCTCCGCAACTGGAAAGTACTTCTCGCAATGGTTCGACGACTTTCCGCAGATTCTTCAAATCCTGAACCACACCCTGGGCTCGCTCTTGCGAATCCCAGAAAGTTGGCGAAGCCATCTCGGCTTCTAGGGCCGTTATTCGGGCTGATTTACCTTCGTAGTCAAAGACCCCCTCGCAACGGTACCAACCGCTCACGGAGTTGATCGATTTTTGTCTGCAAAACGGAATCGCTCATCGCCCAAAACTCACAGGGGTGCTCTCTACAAACATTCAATAAAACGAACCGACGCCAATAATCTAACTTGCAATCAAATTTCGGCTATGGGGCACGGTGTTTCCCAAGCCGCTTTCTGCTGCGATTGACACAGAACCCCTATTTTTGCTAAATCCACAACCCAAAGGTGGTGGCACGGCAAGTGCCGAGTTTTACCCCCCGCGGATTTCTCCTTTTGCTGGATTTTCCAATGAAGTACCCGATGATGCCCCAAAGTTTCTTTCGCGTCACCTCCTTCTTCGGTTTAATCGCTTCTCTCTGCTCCTTTGAACTAATGCCGGTGATGGCCCAAGTCAAAGATCGGCAAGGTTCCTCTGGGAAACGAAATGTTGGAAAGTCTGTGCCGGCACAAACCGTGCAGAGCAAGTCCCAAAGCTCTGGGTCGAAAGATCCAGATTCGATCGTAACAAGCCATGGAGTATCACTGCGAAAGGTCGATTCGAAAGGCTTTAAAGAGACGCAAGGTCCCGAGTCACAAGAAAAAGTCTTGATGCGATACAAATTCACCCCCGGAACCGTTATGCGTAGCGAAGTACTTCACGTGTCGAAGAACGGGACCAGAATCAATTCGGTACTTCAAGAGGCTTCGAGTCGAACGATTACTGAAAAATCTTGGCACGTGATCGAATCGAAAGATAATGCGACCACTTTCGAATATCGCGTCGATCAAATCGAATTAGCACAGCAGTTTGGTGAAAGCGAAGAAATTCGTTACAACACAAAAGATGCTACCGAGAAACCCCCAGTTCAGTTCGCAAGCGCCGTGGATACTGCGGGCAAGGTCATTTCCACGATCCAAATCGATTCACGGGGGATGGTCGTCGCGCGGAGCGATTCGAAAGATCCTCCCCACATGGGAATGGGGGATATCACGATGCCACTTCCCGCAGAGCCTGTCGGCATCGGTGCGACTTGGGAAGTCCCGCGAGAGATGCGCATCGACCGAAAAGATGGCACTTCGAGACTAATCAAGTTTCGCGAACTCTTCAAATTAGAGAAAATCAGCGCTGGGGTCGCGACCGTTTCTGTGCGGAGCGAACCACTTTCAGCAATCGCAGACCCTGCCGAAGAGGCACAGGTTATGCAGCAATTGAGCAACGGCTCAATCCAATTTGACATCGATGCGGGCCAAATGATCTCCAAAGAACTAGCTTGGGATCACCAAGTAGTCGCCTTTTCTGGACCGGGAAGCGTTCTTGAATACTCTGCTCGACTCGAAGATCGTGTGGTCTCGGCCAAAGTGGAACCCAAAACAGAGTCGAAAGTGGCACCGAAAACAGCGACGAAATCTCCTGCAAATCCAGAAGCGACAAGGCGTTAATTTAAACAAGGCACAGTTCGACTGACGCCCTTCCGCGGACCCTTAGTGCGGTTATGACCAATCCGAAGGTAAGCTTACAAGGCTTACCACATCTGCGAACTCTAGTATCTCCCAATACTTGGCACCCCAAATTAGGGGGTTGGCTAACTACTAAACTTCTATCGTTTACGGGGAAGCTTCGCGTGTTGGATTCGCGGATCAGAAATCGGCGGATCAGAATTCAATGGTAGGTCCCCTTAGTTTTCATGTTTCTAGCGTTACAGCGATCGGGGGCCAAGATGGCACTTTCTTTTCCGGTATTGGTGCGATTTGTTCTTCTTGGATTGGTTGCAACCGCAAGTTTCACAGCGGTCAGCGATGCAGTTGCAGAAGAGAACCAGCAATGGCTCTCTTGGCGTGGGCCGAATCGGGACAGCAAATTGGAAGGTCAGACTTGGCCTGCCACACTCACAGAAAGCAATTTTAAAAAGGTCTGGTCCGTTCCATTCGGCGATAGCTATTCTGGCCCGATCGTTACAGCTGATTCAGTCTTTACGACCGAGACGACTTCTGGAAACGAACGAGTGACCTGTGTCGACCGCAAAACGGGTGAGACGCGCTGGAGCAAAGAGTGGGAAGGATCGATGAAGGTCCCGTTCTTTGCTGCGAGAAATGGCAGCTGGATTCGTGCAACACCGGTGTCCGACGGACAAACCATTTTCGTTGGTGGGATTCGAGACGTCTTAGTTGCTTTGGATTGTAAGACTGGCGAAGAGCGTTGGCGATTGGACTTCGGCAAGGAGTTTGGCAAGGTTCCCGATTTTGGGATGGTCTGCTCACCGCTGCTTGATGGAGATGATTTGTACATCCAGGCAGGCAAGGGGCTTCACAAACTGAACAAGAACGACGGCAAGATCGTTTGGTCGTCGCTAGGTGATAACGGCGACATGACGAGTAGCGGTGCTTTTTCCTCACCGGTTATTGCCACGATAGCTGACAAACGGCAATTGTTGGTTCAGACCCGTACCTACCTTGCCGGCGTTGATATGAATAGTGGATCCAAGCTTTGGAGCAAGTCGATTGAGTCGTTCCGTGGAATGAACATTTTGACCCCAACAGTCTGGAATAATGGTGTATTTACGAGCAGCTACGGTGGTCGATCGCTGTTGCTGAATGTCTCGGGCGACTCGGCTAACGCCCTTTGGGAGAACAAGCTAGAAGGATATATGTCTTCGCCTATTGTGATCGGTCAGTACTTGTATATGCACTTACGCAACAAGCGTTTTGCATGTATCGATTTGGAACAGGGCAAGGAGACTTGGGTCACTCGTCCGTACGGCGAGTATTGGAGCATGGTTAGCAATGGTCAGAGAATCTTGGCCTTGGATCAAGCTGGTAAGTTGCGATTGATAGCCCACAACCCATCCGAGTATGAGATGCTAGGTGAGTTAGAAGTCACCCAAGAAGAGGCTTGGGCTCACATTGCTGTTGCCGGTTCGGACGTTGTCATTCGCACACAGAAGTCGTTGCAGCTTTATCGCTGGCAAGATTAATTCTAAGGCGACTGTAACGACGATGCTTTGAGCCCGCTCCGCCCAAGCCGCGGGGGGCCGCAGGGTATGTGCATCGATCCCACGTAAGCAATCATGTGTATGTTTCAAACAACGGACCGCGGAACATACCATCGCACCGGTGTCGCACGCAAAGAAGCCAAGACGCGGAGAGCCACTGGTTCGCAGCTATAACGCTTTAGATCCTGAGGCCTGGACGGCCGACACAACCTCTGCCGAGGTCGTTAGGCCTCGGTGACCTGATAAAAAATATGTAAAAGGCCCGGAGGGTCGATACAACGAAAACCGGAATGACAATTCAAGCCATGATGCGACTACAAGCCCAAAAAATGCGGCAAGACATTAATGAATCGGTTGCCGCGATCTTGGGTTCTATCCCTTCAGGGTAGGGCGGATTTTTGTTATGTCTGTCCCAGGGCGTCGCTCCGCTTTGCTCTGGGCTATCACCTTCGGCCCCCTTGGGGCATGGAATTACAACAAGACGCAAAGAAGACCGCCGAGCATTGGTCCCGTTTGTATCAACTTTCCACTTTCTCTATTCAACTTTCTCGAGCCACCGGCTCGCGCCACGCATGATCCATCAAGCACCATCTATTGATTGCCTGCGGTTCAGACGATAGGTCGCGGAACATTCCATCGCACCGGTGTCTCACGCAAAGAAGCCGAGGCGCGGAGAGCCACTGGTTCGCAGCTATAACGCTTTAGATCCTGAGGCCTGGAAGGCCGACACAACCTCTGCCGAGGTCGTTAGGCCTCGGTGACCTGATAAAAAATATGTAAAAGGCCCGGAGGGTCGACACAACGAAAACCGGAATGACAATTCAAGCCATGATGCGACTACAAGCCAAAAAAATGCAGCAAAACATTAATGAATCGGTTGCCGCGATCTTGGGTTCTACCCCTTCAGGGTAGGGCGGATTTTTGTTATGTCTGTCCCAGGGCGTCGCTCCGCTTTGCTCTGGGCTATCACCTTCGGCCCCCTTGGGGCATGGAATTAC
>JBEICB010000205.1:0-8555 GCA_040373655.1 Pirellula sp.
AAGCATCCTCAGCGTTATCGACAGCTCGCCCTTCCGGGGTCGGTACACCGATGGATCGCAACAACATACGGGTAAGGTCTTTGTCCTGCGCAATCGACTCAGCGATCGCACTGGTCGAGTCGGACTCTGCGGTGCAGATTCGACGCTGATGAACGCCGTAGCCGAGTTGCACCAAGCTGCCTTCGTTGAGGCGTCTCCAAGGAATGTCTTTGGCCTTGGCCGCATCGACTATCGAACGGGTACTTGGGCCCAAGCAGACATCATACGCGTACTCTTTAAGCTCCTCGACCACTTTGGCTACATCGTAAGGTGTATCGCTAATGGCTGCTTGCAGAAGTTCAAAGGCTTTGTCTAAACACGCCAAACCGAGCTTTTCTTCTTTGAAGGCAATTGCAACTTTGTAGATGCCATCGACATTCGTCTCGCGAGCTCGTCCAAATCCGACTGGGGTGCCGGCGAGGGACTGCAATTCAAGGGTGATGTGCTCAAGAATGTGAGCCATGTAGGTGCCGCGTCGAAGTCGGACGAAAAACCCACCTCGTTCACCAATGCTACAGCGGTGCTCGACCATCGTCGGCAACCATCCCATCAACCGCTCGTTAAAGCCGGGGATCATCTCCGAGGAGGTGTCCTTCATCTCTTCGAGGTCTACCCAAGCTTCTAGGACGGGATAATTCGCCCAAATGTTCGGTCCACGAAGCTTGTTCACCTTCAGAATCTTCATAGCGTCCTCTGACGAATGTCCTTGAGTGGGTCTGGAGAGGGTCTCCACACATCGGCGGTCATCGACCGCTCTGGAAAAGTACTTCACCGAACCCGCAAATGCCGAGCCAGAATCGGAAAAACCCGTTTTCAAGCTCAAGATTTCAAAAATTCTCCGGGGTTTTCCTGGAGTCCTGGCTGCTCAAGCATTTTGCGCGTTTAGGCTACGATCATCGAGTGTATTCGGTTTGAATACAATGTGTATCGTTGTATCGAAGGAAATCGGGAACTTCCGGGGGTTGTAAAAGCCACCGAAGCCGTTTGTTCTTGTTGTGGAAGGTTTTCGGATCGGCGAGGATAGACGCATGACAAAAAGTCGGTGGTGCCTTTGATCCACCGATTTTCCGACCGGGCTTATGCCAAAGAAACCAAGTCGCAAAGCAGACCGCAGAGCCTGCCCTAACGACTGCGAAACCCAGCAGGGCGCGTTAGGGTAAATTCAATTTTGCCACATCACTACCAGCGCATCGGTATGTTCCGCGGTCCGGTAATTAAGCCTTACGCAAATTAAGCCTTACGCATTGAATGGATGTTGCTTGGTGGATCGTGTGTGGTAGAAGATTTTCGATGCGGACGCCGCATATACCCTACGTTTTCCCGAGGATCGCGAGAGACGGGCACTGGTTTGGACTTCCCGCATTCTCGATTCAACTTTCTCGAGTCATCGGCTCGCTATTGGTCTTTTTCGACGTAGAAAGTCGTCATCGATTTGACGATTGAATAATCATCTGGAAACGTATGGAAGGCTTGGATCAGCAGCTGCCTTTCTCGTGTTTCGATATGGATGAAACTGATTGCTCCAAAAGGCATTCGGCCACTGGAATCGAAAGAGTGGATCATTTCGTCTGGGGAGACGCAAGACTGCAATTGGTTTTGCAGCATCCAGAACATCTCTGCTGAAAACTGTTCGAGTCCAAATTCAGATCGGTAACGCAATCCCCGCTTTCCTTCGAGTTCATCGGAGGCTTTTCCTCGGACGGGTATTGAAAGTAGTTTGCGTTGCTGCGGCAATGCTTGTTGCATCGATCCGACCACTTCCGACAACGTGCCTCCTCGTGTTCCGCTAAAGGAGATCAAGTGGCCGTCGCTGGTGATATCGATACGAGCTCGATAGTGTGTTTTTTGAATCGTTCGCGATTGAAGCGAATACACCAACTCAGGGTGAATCGACCGTCCAAAGACACTGAAGACATGTTGCGATACGGTCGGTCGAATCGAAAGCACAGGATGTTCTCTTGGGTGTCATGAGGAGAATGCTTGGTGAATGACGAAACGAAGTTAAGCTCGATTCGATCAGGACGAGGTTCGGATTATAACGAGTAGAGCGCGCCGCAACCAAGGTCAACTTACCCATAACCGAAACTCCTCAAGAATTGGTGAAAAATAGTGGACTGGGTGTTGACATTCACTTGGTGCGACCCACCCTAACTTGAATGGTCAAGTCTCCGTACACTTGAACCACTACTGCACCTGTAATCGACTCGAGGACAACTATGCATATTGTGATGGCAACATCGGAAGCGATTCCATTTGCCAAAACCGGTGGATTAGCAGATGTTGTCGGCACGTTGCCCTCCGAGCTGACCAAACTGGGACACCACTGTTCGGTGTTTCTGCCTGCTTACTCTTGCGCCAAAGAAGTCCTCTCGAATTTTCAACGCGAAGAACTTGAACGCACCGACAATGTTCTTGAAGTTACCATCAATCATGCAGGAATGCAGGTAACGGCCAGAATCCATCGAGCAAGAATCAAAAGCCAATCTGTTGATTATTACTTGGTCGATCAACCAATGTTCTTCGAGCGCCAAGGACTTTACGGCGATGCGAATGGGCCATTTGGCGATAATTGCGGACGATTTTGTTACTTTTCGCGGGTGGTCGCAGAGGCGATCGAACGGCTAAGAATTCCGATCGATATTTTGCACTGCCACGATTGGCAAACGGGGTTAATTCCTGCTTATCATCGAACCCGCACGCAAAACTGGAGTTGGTACAATCGCGCAGCTTCGGTGATGACCATACATAACATGGCGTACCAAGGAAGATTCTGGGGGCCTGACATGGTGCTCACAGGGCTCGATAGTCGCTATTTCAATTGGCAACAAATGGAGTTCTTTGGCGACCTAAATCTGCTGAAAACAGGCTTGGTCTTTTCCGATATGCTTACGACTGTAAGCCCAACCTATGCGAAAGAGATTCAAACACATCCCTCGGGCTGCGGACTTGATGGAGTCCTTCGCGCCCGTGCAGATCGACTCGTAGGGATCGTCAACGGGGTTGATTATTCCGTGTGGGATCCTTCTGTTGACAACCATATTCACCGCAAATTCAACGTTGAGAATTGGCGTGATGGAAAAGCTGCTTGCAAGTGGCACCTGCAGCAATCTCTGCAGTTACCTATGCGCGCTGACGTACCCTTGATCGGTATCATCAGTCGATTTGCCGAACAAAAAGGATGGGACTTGATCATCCAATTGCTTTACTGGTGGGTCGATCACCAAGACGTACAATGGGTGATTTTGGGAAGCGGAGAGGAACGTTACAGCGGACCTTTAAGAGAGCTTGCAGCACGCCGACCTGACCGAGTCGCTTTGCAATCGCGATTCTCTGATTCTTTAGCACATCAGATCGAAGCCGCCTCTGATCTTTTCCTGATGCCAAGCCAATACGAACCGTGCGGCTTGAATCAACTCTACAGCTTGCGATACGGTACAGTTCCGGTGGTTCGTGCTACGGGTGGGTTGGCCGATACAATCTGCGATGCGACC
Source organism: Pirellula sp. (assembly GCA_040373655.1). Classification (GTDB taxonomy): domain Bacteria; phylum Planctomycetota; class Planctomycetia; order Pirellulales; family Pirellulaceae; genus JBKCUI01. Next base: position 3,531 of record JBEICB010000205.1, read on the forward strand.
GAACACCACATCGCAAACCGTTCCGCTACTGGCTTCGCATTCACTGACTATACCCCGGAAGCACTTGCCGGTGCGACCCTTCGCGCGCTGGGCACCTACCGCGAATCCAAAGAAACTTGGGATAGAATCGTCGAAACCGGGATGCGTCAGGATTGGTCATGGGCTCGCAGCGCCCATGATATGCTCGACGTCTATCGCCGAGCTCGCGAGTTTGCAGCCACCGAAGGTCGACTGTAGAATACGGATCTCGTCCAACCAAGCTAGACGCGGGCCGACGGCGCTCCTCTTCCGCCCCTCGCTGCCAGAATAGTTGATGGTTCTCACTGTTCATTCAAGTGAAACGGCAGACTCAAGGAGCAGCTTTTCGATGAACGAAATGCGATACGACTGGCTGAGCGACCGCTGGGTAATCTTCGCCCCCAACCGACTGGCCCGTCCCGATGATTTCTCTGCGTTGCAGACAGCTCCGCGAAACACGACCGCGACAAGTTGCCCCTTCTGCAAGGGCTCGGAAAAGCAAACACCTGAACCGACGTTGGTCATCAACAAACCAGGTTCCAATCCAAATCAAAACGAATGGCTAGTGCGAGTCGTTCCGAATAAATTCCCGGCTGTCTCCCACAACCAACCTTCTGCGTCACTTTTGTACGCCTCGTGCGTTGTCGATCCAGTACCGCTCAACCACAGTCCCTCAGGACATTCCCCCGAAAACCTTTTCTTGAAACGCTTCACCAGCGGTGCACACGAAGTCTTTATCGAATCCCCGAACCACGTAAGCTCCATCACATCGTTACCCATCGAGCACTTAGCCGTGGTCTTCCAAGCCTACCGCGAACGCCTGCTCGCTTGGCGAAAGCTCGGCACCATGCGCTATGGCGTTGTCTTTAAGAATTACGGTCTCGATGCCGGTGCGTCCTTGATCCATTCCCATAGCCAACTGATTTGCACCGATTTTCTACCCAGCGACGTGTTCAAAGTTCAAAAGCGCATGCAGCAGTACATGGATGAACATCGACGCTGTTATGTCTGCGATGTCCTCGAACAAGAAATGCAATTGTCCGAACGCATCGTTTCCCAAAACGAAAACTACGTCGCTCTGTGCCCCTTCGCATCACGTCTTCCCTACAGCGTTTCCATCGTTCCAAGACGTCACCAAAGCCAATTTGAAACCAGCTCTGACGAGAACTTGGAGGACCTTGCTCGAATCACTATGCGAGTCCTGAAAGCTTTCGAAACGGAGCATCCACAAGCCTCTTACAACACGATTCTGCAAACCTCGCCTTTCGATCTCTCCTCGAATTCGATTTTCCATTGGCGATTAAAAATCATACCGCGTCTGTGCAAAGTCGCAGGCTTCGAATGGAGTTCTGACTGTTTCATCAATACCGTCACCCCCGAGGAAGCCGCGCGTAACCTACGCCAACGCTGTGAACTCATTCCCGGTCACTTCAGCGAAATTTCCGACGATAGATACCAAGTAGCGAGAGCCCCAAGCCACACAGTACGCCAATCCAACGCGTAGGTCCCACGGCAAACACCACTGTCGCTTGAACAATCATGAAAATCATGAACAAGTCGATAGCCCAAGCGACGCGGTGCTTGAGGCTCGCATCTTTCCAGTGATCGCAATTCTCTGCACCAGCCCAATACCCTGCAGCGCGTAGCGACGTATCCACCCCCCATACAGCAACAAAGAGATAGTTCGCGTAAATCCCACCGCCGAAACGGAAGCCAAACCACTCTTCGGTCCGCCGCGCGGTCGCTTGAACTGCTTCTGCATGACTCCAACCGTGGAACGCCCCCATCGATAAAAGAATGTGCAGAACGAGAAAGCCCAATCCAGCGATCCATAAAGCCACAGTCAAGCGGTTCGCACGATCAGACCACCAGATCCCTAATGCAAAACCGATCACCCATAAAAGCATGGAAAGTTGAATTGTTCCCAAAGCCGCCGGCCCCCACCATCCTCCGTTGACTCGGTCCACCCAAATTCCTCCCGTGGAGCCCGCTCCACCGCTTCTTGGCGAATTCCCTAATTCTGTGTATAAAACATTCTCTCACAATAGCGTTTCGACTTCTATTTTTTCTTGTCCGAAAGGTCCCGCAATGGCGGAATCCAACAAAAAACCGGATCGAGCTGCCCCGGAAAGCACGTCCAAAGCGGACGACGTTTTTAATATCGAACGCATCAGCCGTTTAATCGAACTGATGAAAGAACATAACTTGGGGGAAATCGACCTGCGGCATGAAGGGCAGCGAATTAGGCTCTGTGGAGCCGGGCACGGTGCGACGGTGGTTCAAGCTCCGATGGTAGCACCATACACGGCTCCGGCTGCGGGACCCGCTCCTGTAGCTCAAGCAGCCGTACCGACTGCGGCCGCCCCGGCAGCCGATGCCGATGGACCGCACATCACCATCATCCGCTCCCCGATGGTTGGCACGTTCTACACAAAACCTAATCCCACTGCCAAGGACTTCGTCGAAGTCGGCTCGAACATCCAAAACGATACCGTCGTTTGCATCATCGAAGCCATGAAAGTCTTCAATGAAATCCCCGCCGAAATTCGTGGCAAAGTTGTTCAAGTCTTCGCGCGCAACGAAGAAGCCGTCGACGTGGGCAAGCCACTCTTCAAAATCGATACCCGAGGTTAATCTCTCTCTATGTTTAGCCGTGTCCTGATCGCAAACCGTGGCGAGATCGCCCTGCGCGTCATCCGAGCCTGCAAAGAACTCGGCATCGAAACCGTCGCTATCTTCAGTGAAGCCGATCGAGGGTCCCAATACCTCGAACTTGCAGACCAAGCGTTCTGCGTCGGCTCCGCGAAATCCATGGATAGCTACTTGCGCATCGACCGAGTCATCGCCGCCGCCGAACTAGGTAAAGCCGACGCGATTCACCCCGGATACGGGTTCCTCGCCGAAAACGCACACTTCAACGAAGTCTGCCGTAGCTGTAATTTTGAATTCATCGGTCCGTCCCCCGATGCCATGGAAAAACTCGGCGATAAAAATACCGCCCGGGAAATGGCAATCGCCGCCGGCGTGCCCGTTGTCCCAGGCAGCGATGGACTGATCGAAAGCGAAGAAGACGCCATCAACGCTGCGCGGAAAATTGGCTTCCCCGTCCTAATCAAAGCCACTGCAGGCGGTGGCGGAAAAGGGATGCGCGTCGCGGCCGACGAAGCCTCTTTGCAAGCCGCCGTGTCACAAGCACAAACCGAAGCCAAAGCAGCATTCGGTAACCCCGGTGTCTACCTTGAAAAATACATTGATCGCCCCCGGCACGTCGAAGTCCAAATTATTGCTGATCAACATGGAAATGTTGTCCACTTGCACGAACGCGATTGCTCCGTGCAAAGACGTCACCAAAAACTGATCGAAGAAAGCCCATCGCCTCGACTCCCTGAATCGACCCGCAAAGCCATGTGCGATGCTGCTGTGCGAATGGTCAAACAAGCCAACTATTACAACGCTGCGACCGTCGAATTTATCGTTGATCAACAAGACAATTTCTACTTCATCGAAGTCAATGCGCGGATCCAAGTTGAACACCCGGTGAGCGAAATGATCTCCGGCATCGACTTGATCAAAACCCAAATTCTCGTCGCAGCAGGACAAAAACTCCCGTTCACCCAAAAAGATATCCAACCCCGAGGCGCAGCCATCGAGTGCCGGATTAATGCCGAAGACCCCGATCGCAATTTTCAACCCTGCCCGGGCAAAATTCTAACCATGTACACCCCAGGTGGATTCGGCGTGCGAGTCGATTCCCACGCTCACGCAGGATACAGTGTTCCACCTCATTACGATTCGATGATCGCCAAACTCATCGTACATCGCCCTACGCGTGAAGAAGCCATCGAAACGATGCAACGCGCTCTGAGCGAACTGCGAATTACAGGGATCAAAACCACTGCGGCTTTCCACAAAACGGTTCTCGCCCAAAAAGAGTTCGTCGAAGGGACTGTCGATACTAAATGGGTAGAACGCGTTCTGCTACCACGACTGCAATCTTCGTAATTGATGGCGAGCCTTGTGGATGACGTCCTGCTATTTCTCGCTTTTGCTATCGTAGCTTGGCTCTACTCCTCTGTCGGACATGCAGGAGCGTCCGGCTATATCGCTGTGATGACTCTAGCAGGCTTTGCTCCAAACGAAATCAAACCCCTCGCTCTCATTCTGAATATCCTCGTCGCTTCGATTGCCTCTGTGCAATTCTACCGCGGGGGACACTTCTCTTGGAAAATTTTCTGGCCTTTCGCGCTCGTCGCTACCCCAATGGCTTTTTTAGGGGGTGCAATGCGTTTACCTCTCGACCTCTTATCGATTCTTCTCGGTGTCGTTCTCGGTGCCTCCGCTATGTGGCTTTTGAAGCCACTTCCAGAAGACGAACAGATAAAGCAACCTTCCATCCCAGGCTCCCTTTTGACTGGTGCTGGTATTGGACTTCTCAGCGGGTTGACCGGTACCGGTGGCGGGATCTACTTGACCCCGCTGCTGCTATGGATGCGCTGGGCAAGTACCAAAACTGCCTCGTCAGTCTCGGCGGTGTTTATCCTGTTGAACTCACTCGCAGGACTTGCAGGTACGTTGACGAGCAACGCTCACGTCCCAAACGATTGGCTGCACCTAGCTCTCGCAGCCTTTCTCGGTGGTAGTTTCGGTGCCACCCTCGGTAGCTTTGGCCTTCCCGTTCGCACGGCGCGAACCCTACTGGCAATCGTGATGTTTATCGCCAGCGCAAAACTTCTAATCACTTAAAACGCCACTTTCGATTTTCTCCTTTCAACTCTCTCGCCACGTAGGGTATGTTCCGCGGTCCGTTCAAACAACGGACCGCGGAACATATCATCGCATCTCCACCGTCTGGCGAGCGGTGATGCGGGGGGAACGTGGATGAGGGGAGCGGAGCGCAGTGGGTAGCCATCCGCTGCCAAGCGGTGGATGTTGCTAGGATGACTTCCACCGTCTGGCGAGCGGTGGCTACGGGAGAACGGTGATGCGGGAGACGGTGGCTACGGGAGA
>JBEICB010000302.1:0-4948 GCA_040373655.1 Pirellula sp.
CCTATCGCCTATCGCCTATCGCCTATCGCCTATCGCCTATCGCCTCTAGCCTCCAGCCTACTTTCCACTTTCTCCTCTCAACTCTCTGAGAGCCAACAGCTCTCCGCGTGAGACACGCAAGCAATCGGAATTCATGAGTGGTCAAAACCACGAGAAGAGACTAAAGTATTTGATCCTCTCAATCGATCGATGTAGCCACTGACCGCTACAGACCAATGTTCGTAACTCCGCAATACTGGAACCCGCTCCTATGGTGGTTGAGAGTGTTTTGGCGCTAAATGAAGAGATCCTACGCAGCCAGTGGGACTGGATCCTGGCTTCTTTTCGCGAAGTCCTCGAAGAATCCGGCGAAAACGCACTAGCCGGACTACTGCCAGTCGCTAACGATGCGGCTCTGCCAGCAGGTGGTCTTAGCCAATCCGTCCATTTGACCCAAGCCTACTCGATCGCTTTTCAGCTTCTCGGAATGGCCGAGCAAAACTCGGCCGATCAATTCCGTAAGACTATCGAACAACAATCGGGAATGGATGCTCTACCCGCTCTTTGGGGAGACTCCTTGCGACAACTCAAAGACCAAGGCTGGACAGCAGAGCAAATCGCGAAACAACTCCCAAAGCTTCAAATCGAATTGGTGCTCACAGCACACCCCACCGAAGCCAAACGCGCTACGGTGCTTGCACATCACCGACGACTCTATGAACGTCTGCAATTACATCGTCAATTGACCACAGAAGCCGACGCGGGGGACCACCCATTATCCGAAGAGAACGACTTCGCCGTAAAAGCCCTTTTGGCAATCCTCTGGCGCACCGGTGAAATCTATCTCGATAAACCAGATATCCAATCGGAACGACGCAACGTGTTAGACTACTTAACACACGTCTTCCCCTCCGTATTGCGACCTCTCGATCAGCGACTACGAAGGGCTTGGACTGCCGTAGGACTGGATACAAAAGTCTTCGACGATCCGCTTGTGTTCCCTCGTCTTACCTTCGGCACTTGGGTCGGCGGCGATCGCGATGGCCACCCGTTGGTTACCGCAGAAGTAACTCGTCAAAGTTTGCTGGAGATGCGCAGCAATGCGTTAGGACTCATTCAGCGGCAATTGCAGCAGCTTGCAAGATTACTAAGTCTCTCTGCGTACTGGCAACGACCCAACCCGGAATTCTTACAAGCCTTAGCCCATGCGGCGGAGCGACTGGGGGCGGCTGGCAAGCGTGCGATCGACCGTAATCCGAATGAGCCTTGGCGGCAGTTCCTCAATACGATGCTGGCGAGACTTCCTCGTGTCGATGAATCGATGAACCGTATCACGCTGGATGCCCCTCCGGCTTATCAGCGCTATTCTGAACTGCTGGAGGACTTGAAACTTCTGTACCAGAGTTTAGTCGCATCAGGGCAACGAAGAGTCGCAGAATATGCAGTCCAGCCCTTGATGCGGGTTGTTCAAACCTTTGGGTTTCACCTCGCGGTCTTGGACGTTCGTCAGAACAGCGCATTTCATGATCGCGCTGTCGAGCAACTACTCGCTGCTGCTGGCTTTAGCCGTACCAACTTCTCGCAATGGAACGAAGAGGAACGTCTAGAATTATTGTATCGCGAGTTGGAATCCAAACGACCTTTTGCCCGGCCCGATGTTTCGCTTGGGCAAGAAGCCGATGCCGTGTTATCGTCACTGAGAGTCCTCAAGGAATACAGTGCCGCTTACGGATTTGACGGTTTGGGATGTTTGATTGTTTCCATGACACGCAATGTATCCGACTTGTTAGTCGTGTATCTTCTCGCTCGCGAAGTAGGCTTGATTCGGGAAACATCCGAGGGGTTAGAATGTCCATTACCCGTCGTTCCGCTATTCGAAACCGTCGACGACTTGCACCATAGTCCTCAAATCTACGAAGCGTTCTTACAACATCCGATTACGCAACGCAGTATGCGGTCGATCCAGAAAGAACGGCAAGCAGACGAAGCGGTCGGCCAAGTCATGATCGGGTACAGCGACAGCAATAAAGACGGAGGTATTCTCGCAAGCCTAGTCAATCTCCGCAGAGCACAAAAAGAACTGGTCAGAGTTGGCAAGAAGCATGGCGTTCGCGTACGGTTCTTTCATGGGCGCGGTGGTACTATCAGCCGAGGAGCTGGACCTACACATCGATTTATCCAAGCACTCCCCTACGAGTCGTTAGGTGGCGATTTACGTTTGACGGAACAAGGGGAAACAATTCCACAAAAGTATGCACATCAATCCACCGCGATCTACAACTTGGAATTGTTCTTGGCAGGCGTGACACGAAAATCGCTTTCCGATCTACATACGGATCCAACTGAGCATCCATTAGAGGAAACCTTGACGGATCTAGCTGGATGGGCACGGGAAACTTATACCGAATTGCTTCACCGCGAAGGTTTTGTGACCTTTTTTCGCCAAGCCACACCGATCGACGCGATCGAGCAGAGCCGCATTGGCTCGCGACCATCAAGGCGTACAGGGCAACAGTCGTTAGCAGACCTGCGCGCAATCCCTTGGGTCTTTAGCTGGGGGCAAGCAAGATTCTTTTTATCGGGTTGGTTTGGTGTCGGTTCAGCATTGGAAAAGCTACAACAGCAAGCCCCTGAGAAGTTTGAGCAGATCAAACAAACTATGAACCAATGGGCCCCGTGCCATTACCTGTTGAGCAACGTCGCTACGAGCTTGGCAGCAACCGATTTAGAAATCATGCGATCGTACGCAAACATGGTCGAAGATAAATCGTTGCGAGATTCGTTTATGGGAACAATCGAGAGCGAACTGAAGCGAACACGAGACAAGATCGAATTGATTTATGGAGGACCACTCTCCGAGCGTCGCCCAAACATCCAACGAATGATGAACCTGCGCTCAAGCGGTTTGCGAGTACTACATCAACAACAAATCGAATTGCTAAGAATGTGGCGCAGTTACCATCGGATGCAACAAGTACGCGAAGCCGAACAATTGATTCCGCAATTGCTTCTCACCGTAAATGCAATCGCTAGCGGATTAGGTACCACTGGCTAGCTCATGAGGGTGCTTTAAAAGCGGAGCGGCCCAAGCCGCCCGGTGACGGCATCACCCGCTTGGCTCCCCTTCTCCCGCAGGGCGGGAGCAAGGGGCGTGGGGGATGAGGGTGAGAAGAGCACTGCACCACGCTCATTCCAGAAGAGCCGGAATTTTTGCCCCTAAAGAATCTTGGGTAAACAATCTTGCGACGCACCTCGCGATGAAGGTTAAAATACCGCTAGAACACTTCTCTAGCCTCTGGAGCAAATAATGCTTATCAAACCCCTCTTCGATTTTAGCCAAGCCACTCGGACCGCAGCCGTAGTTACAGGCCTAATCTTCGGCCCGTTTCAAAATCAACTTTTCTCTCAATCCTCCTTACCTGAACCAGCGCCCCTTTCCCCTCCGGTTGTTCCCAATCCTTACGCACCGCCCACGCCTCCCGTTCCCACCTCTGGGGAGTGGACTCAGCCAGAAGAGTATTCCATTGGGAGAGTGCTCTCGGAGTATCAATCTACCCAAGACGAAGCGAAAAAGACCCAACTTCGCACGCAACTCAACACTTTGATTGAAAAACAGTTCGACCGAAAACTAGCTTGGGAATTGCAACAAGTCGCAGGAATCCAAAATCAACTGGAACGAATGCAACAGCTTGTAAACAAGCGGCAAGCGCTTCGAGAAAAGATCGTTTCGGACCGCGTGGCTTCGCTGATTCAGCAGACGGAAGGAACAGGCTGGGAATCGAGTTTGTCAGCGCCACCGTTCCCAGCGCCATCGTTCCCAGTACCATCGTTCCCGTCACCGGTCACGCCTGCATATCCTGGCACAACGCTTCCAAATGGGCGAGTGATCCCACCAAGTTCATCAGTTGCACCGATGGCTCCTGGTTGGCTAAGTCAACCTCCACTAGCACCCCAACCTCGAAGTTCATTTCCTGTTCCGAACGGTCCGATTCTCAGCGAAGAAGAACCCATAGCTTCTTACCCTAAAGCACGTGTCAGCTACCAGGACTTCAAGGAGCTTGTAGCGGAAGTCGAGTTGCATCGAAAAGAACGAGTATTGAGTTTCGAACAATTCCTCGAGATGAGCAAAAAACCAAACACAATCATTCTCGATACACGCTCCGCGTTCCGTTACGATCGAATCCATCTTAAAGGAGCCAAGCATCTAAGTTTTACCGATTTTACGCAAGCGAATCTCGCGGAGGTAATTCCCTCCAAGGACACGATTGTCTTGATTTACTGCAATAACAACTTCGATGGCAATCAAGTTGATTTCGCTTCGAAGTCTGGTCCGCCACGTCGTCGAAGCAACAATGCGATCGGGTCGCAAGTAGCAGGGCAAGCGAAACCGGTTCAACTAGCGCTGAACATCCCGACCTACATAAACCTCTATGGTTATGGTTACCAGAATGTCTACGAACTCGGAGAGCTTGTGAATGTACGAGATCAGCGAGCCGAGTTTGAAGGAACGATCGTAGAGCCCAAGATCGTGGAGCCCAAGGTCCTAGAGCCCCAGGTCGTCGAGCCCAAGAACGAATAGCTTCTACTCTCAACTTTCTCGATTCAACTCTCTCGAGCCGTAGGCTCGCACCGCGGAACATACCCGTGCGCCAATGTCTCACGCGGAGAACCTTTGGCTCTCAGAGAGTTGAGAGGAGAAAGTGGAAAGTAGAATCGCATCTGCATACCAGTGCGTAAATATCTCACGCAAAGACGCAAAGACGCAAAGATCAGCGATTTCGTTTAGCAGTCAGCCGAAGGCGTACCTGTTTAATTAGAGGCTAGAGGCTGGAGGCGATAGGCGATAGGTGAGAGAGTTGCGTAGAGAGTTGCGTAGAGTGGGCCTCCGAGCCCGCCGAGCAACTCCGAGCGTGTGAATCGAACAGTGTCTCACGCGGAGAACCTTTGGCTCTCAGAGAGTTGAGAGGAG